>NZ_JBQQCO010000005.1:0-137388 GCF_052246295.1 Piscibacillus sp. B03
GCAAATCATGAACAGCTTCGCATTTAATTTACATAATGGATATGTTGAAGGGATTAATAATCAAACCAAAGTGATTAAGCGTAATGCCTTTGGCTTTAAACGGTTTGATCGTTTTAGATTAAAGGTGTTATTGCATCATCAATATAAGAATTTAAAGGTTCGTATCAATTAAATTAGGAGTGAGCGTATGCTCACCCCAACATTTGACTTAGAACCTTTATAGAGAAAATAATACTTTCTAAATGATTGCCATTTGATATTTAATATAAAACGTTTAAAATGTATTATACAAATTATATAAATAGGAGGTGTTATTTCTTGGGTGAACAATTAGAATCTTTGCAGGAATCACAAGATGTATTGGTTAGTGCTATAGCACAATCAATGGTTATATATGGGGTGACCCCGTCAGTGGGGAGAATTTATGGAGTTTTATACTTCTCAGATGAGCCACTAACGTTAGATGATATTAAAGATCAAGTTGCCATGAGTAAAGGAAGTGTGAGTAACGGCATTCGTGAATTAATGGATACGGAGATGGTGACAAAGGTTTGGAAAAAAGGTGAGAGAAAGGATCACTTTATTGCTGAGAAGGATTTTCTGAAGAATTTCCTAGACTTTTTTGCGAAGATGATTAGACTTGAACGAAGTTTGCTGACAAAAGCAATTGACCAAACTGAACCAACTATTAAAGAAATAGCAAATAATCCAGAAAGTAACCAAGCAGAAGATATAGCAAAAAGAGATTTAGAACTAATCAGTGAAGCAAAAGATTATCTTAATTGGATTATGCAACTTGCAAACTGCTTAGAATCAAGAGACATATTTAAACATCTTCCTATAAACAGCGAAAAGGAGTAATACAGATGAATGAAAAGACAGCATTAGTATTAATAGACTTACAAAAAGAATCTAACTTTGGAATAGATCGCATGGAAGAAGTGGTCAATAACTCCAAGCAAATTATTGAGGAATGTAGAGCGTCTAATATCCCTATTATATATACACGTCAGATCAATCGCTTCGATGGAATTGGTCTTTCAAAAGAAGAGCCATTAAACGAAGATGGCACTCCATATTATTACAATTCAAACTCTGACCAAATTGAGATATTTGATCAAATTAAACCAGAAGATCATGATGTCGTCATTGATAAGTATCGTTGGAGCGCCTTTCATGCGACATCATTAGATTTAATGTTAAGAAATTTAGGTGTCACTGATCTATTAATCGGTGGAGTCGTTACAGATGGATGCCTAATGACATCTGTATTTGATGCCTATTTTAGAGATTATCATATACATTTAGTCGAAGACATGTGCGCAGCAACAAATGAAGGTGCACACATGTCTGCATTAGCTACGATGGGGAATTGGGTTTATAACCTGAAATTATATAATACTGAAAATATGGTTAAGAAACTAAAAGGTGAACCTCACTCATATTGGGAAGCGAACGAGGCTGACTCCTTACAATTCACCCCAGAAACATTAAGAGAACATTATAAAAAAATGACACAATACTAGAAAGGGAGATATAAGTTTTTATAAACTAGTACCATCAAGTGAAGCGGCTATGATGAGCTATATGAAAGAACAAATTCAAGCTGAAGAACCTTTCATTATTACTGGTTGGAGACCTCATTCAATGTTCTCTAAATATGATTTAAAGTTCTTAGAAGATACGGAAGGTCATTTTAATTATGATAACGTATATGTACTTTCATATGAAGGAATTGAAGAAAAGTACCCTGAAGCATACGACATTCTATCTCAATGGAGCATTGAAGTAGACGAACTAGAAGAAATGATGCAACAGTACGAAGACGAAGACAAACCATTTGAGGAATCCGCTGAAGAGTGGATCGAAGAGAATCGAGATAAAGTTGACGAATGGATTAATAATTAATAAAAAAGGCTTGGGCAACCAAGCCTTTTTTAACAACAATTATATTTTGATATTTATAAAAATTGTGATAATATATGACGTAAGTAAGGAGGGAGTTATGTCAGAATTAAGGGAGAAAATAATAGAATCATCTCTGCAGTTATTCTCTGAGAAAGGGTTTCATGGAGTTTCGGTTAAAGATATAGTAGAGCATTGCCAAACATCTAAAGGTGGCTTTTATCATCACTTTAAGTCAAAAGATGAGCTATTATATGTCATCCATGACACATTTGTTTCATATGTATTGGATGAAGCAAATCGCGCTAAAAAGCGTCACAGCGAACCAATACAACAGCTATATGAAATGTTAAAGTCTTTAGTTCGGGTATATGATCTTTACAATGAGCACATTGTGGTATTCAATCAAGAGTATAATTATTTAAAAGATGACTACTACCAGCTGATTAAACAAAAAAGAGATGAGTATGAAGAAATAATAAAAGAGGCCATTAAAGAAGGCCAAAGTTCAGGTCATATAAGAGATGAACTACCTACAACCGTAACGACTATGTCAATCCTTGGGATGGTAAACTGGACTTATCAGTGGTATAAAAAAGATGGACCAAAAACAATTGATCAAATCGCATCAACGTACATAGACATCATATTTAGAGGGTTATTAACGGAAAATGGGTTAAAGGAATATCATACGTCTAAGCTAGCAAGTGAATTGAAGTTTTAGACTAATTAATTGGCGCTTATCGTAAGCGTTTTCATTAGAATTAACACAGACCAACTAGTCGGTCTTATTTTGAGGGGGATGAAAATGAATTTTGAACTAACGAAAGAACAAGAAATGATTCGTAAAATGGTACGTGACTTCGCAAATGAAAAAATTGCACCAAGAGCAATCGATATTGATGTAAATGCAGAGTTTCCAGAAGACATTTTTAAAGAAATGGGCGAATTGGGTTTATTAGGTATACCTTTTCCTGAAGAATATGGCGGTTCTGGAGGAGACACTGTTTCTTACGCATTAGCTGCTGAGGAAATTGCACGTGTATGTGGTAGTACAGGTTTGAGCTATGCTGCTGCAATTTCATTAGGAGCTAGCCCTGTATACTATTTCGGAACAGATGAACAAAAAGAAAAGTTTTTGAAACCGCTTGCATCTGGTAAAGCTTTAGGATCTTTTGGATTAACTGAACCAAATGCTGGTTCTGATGCAGGAGGAACGAAAACGACGGCGAAATTAGAAGGTAGTGAGTATGTCATTAATGGTGAAAAATGCTTCATAACTAATGCATCTTACGCTCAGCAAATTATCGTTACAGCCGTAACTGGTAAAGACAACCGTGGTAAGAACATTATTTCAGCTATTATTGTTCCAACAGATACTCCAGGTGTCAAAATAACTGATAATTATGACAAGATGGGAGTTCGTGGATCTAATACAGCTGAAATTGTATTAGAAGATGTAAGAGTGCCTAAAGAAAATTTATTGGGTGATCCAGATAAAGGGTTCAAGCAATTCCTATATACGTTGGATGGTGGCCGGATTTCAATTGCAGCTTTAGGTGTTGGAATTGCTCAGGCATCGTTAGATAAAGCACTTGAATACGCTAAGGAACGTAAGCAGTTTGGTCAGTCTATTTCCAACTTCCAGGCAATCCAATTCAAACTTGCAGACATGGCTATGGAAGTGGAGTTAGCTCGTACAATGGTGTTAAAAGCTGCTTGGTTAAAAGACCAAGGTAAGAATTTTACGAGAGAAGCAGCTTATGCCAAGTTGTTTGCGTCAGAAACAGCAACCCGTTCTGCTAACCAAGCAATTCAGATCCACGGTGGTTACGGTTACATGCGTGAATACGAAGTTGAGCGTTATTTAAGAGATGCTAAGCTTCTAGAAATCGGTGAAGGGACTTCAGAAGTACAGCGCTTAATTATTGCTAGACAATTAGGTTGCTAATTTTTAAAGGAGGTATGGTTGCATGTCATTACTTGAGTTAACGATTGGTGAATTATTGGAAAGAAAGGTAAACGAGCATCCAGACCATGAAGCGGTTGTGTATCCAGAGAGAGGTTTTCGTTGGACTTACCGAGAATTTGACCAAAAAGTAAATGAAGTGGCAAAAGGTTTAATGGCGCTTGGTGTTGATAAAGGTGAGCACGTTGCAATTTGGTCTGATAATAAACCAGAGTGGGTGACGACACAATTTGCAAGCGGAAAGATGGGGGCGGTTCTTGTAACTGTTAATACGAGTTACCGAGCTCAAGAATTAGAATATCTCCTACAACAATCTGATACAACAACTTTAATTTTGACGGAAACGTTTAAGGGTACTTCCTACCTAGATATCTTAAAAGAAGTCGTACCTGAATTAGAAAATAGCGAAAAAGGCAATATTCAATCTAGTAAACTACCAAAATTAAAAAACGTTATAGTCTTAGGGGACGAAAACTACCCAGGTTGTTATAACTGGGAAGATCTCATCCAACTTGGTGAACGAGTGACAGATCAAGAGTTAAAAGACCGTCACAGTGAGTTAAACTACAAAGATGTAATAAACATGCAGTACACGTCTGGAACAACAGGGTTTCCAAAAGGGGTCATGTTATCACACTACAATATCGTAAATAACGGTAAACAGGTAGCTGAGTGTATTGAATTAACCAAAGAAAGCCGATTATGTATCCCTGTGCCTTTATTCCATTGTTTTGGATGTGTAATGGGAACATTAGCAACCGTTTCTCAAGGAGCGACAATGGTCGTAATTGAACAGTTTGATCCTGAAGCTGTCCTAAAGGCAATTGATCAAGAGAAATGTACAGCTGTTCATGGGGTTCCAACGATGTTTATTGCTGAATTAAATCACCCGGACTTCGAGAAATATGATTTATCATCTTTACGAACAGGAATCATGGCAGGGTCGAACTGTCCTATGGAAGTCATGAAAGATGTTATGAACAAAATGGGTGCTAAAGATATTACCATTGCTTACGGCCAAACAGAATCGTCTCCAGTTATTACGCAAACACGTACTGAAGATTCCATTGAACGTAAAGTTAGCACAGTAGGTAAAGCACATCCTAATGTAGAAGTAAAAATTGTTTACCCTGGAACAAATGATGAGGCGCCACGCAAAACACCTGGTGAGTTATGTACTCGTGGCTACCTAGTTATGGAAGGTTATTATAAGAACGAAGAAGCTACTCAAGCCGCTATAGATTCTGAGGGTTGGTTACACACAGGTGATATCGGGGTGATGGATGACGAAGGTTATGTCGAAATTACTGGCCGCATTAAGGATATGGTAATTCGAGGCGGTGAGAATATTTATCCACGTGAAATAGAAGAATTCTTATACACACACCCTGATATTGTAGATGTTCAAGTAATCGGTGTTCCAGACCCTAAGTACGGAGAAGAGTTAATGGCCTGGATCATTACTAAAGATGATAAAGAATTAACAGCTGATGAGGTACGTGAATTTTGTGATGGTAAGATTTCAAGATATAAGATTCCTAGATACATTGAATTCACAGACGAATACCCAATGACAGCTAGCGGTAAAATTCAAAAGTTTAAATTACGCGAACAAGCCAAAGAACTCATTATGCAAAATAAATAATAGGAGCGATGTTATGTTTAAGACAGTTTTAATTGCTAACCGAGGCGAAATTGCAAGACGTATCATTAAAACTTGTAAACGACTAAACATTCGTACAGTGGCTGTTTACTCTGAAGCAGACGAATCGTCACTACATGTTAAAGAAGCAGACGAAGCTCATTTAATCGGACCTGCTCGAGTGAACGAGAGTTATCTAAATGTCGATCGCATTATTGAAGTGGCTAAAGAAACAAACACAGATGCGATCCACCCTGGTTATGGACTGTTAAGTGAAAATACCGATTTTGCTAAGCGCATTGAAGATGAAGGGATTACGTTCATTGGACCTGATGCGTATGCGATTAATCAAATGGGTAGTAAATTAACAGCTAGAAGAACTATGGAAGAAGCCGGGGTACCAATCATTCCAGGTACTAATGATCCGATTGCGAATACGGAGGAAGCTAAAGCGTTCGCTAATAAAATTGGTTACCCTGTTATGCTAAAAGCTTCCCATGGTGGTGGCGGAATTGGCATGCAAATTGTTCACGACGATGCTGAACTAGAAAAAGCATTTGAAAGTAATGCTAGAAGAGCAGAACAATTTTTCGGTAATGGTACGATGTTTATCGAAAAAGTGATTGAAGATGCCCACCATGTTGAAATTCAGTTATTAGCTGATACACATGGGAATGTTCTCCATCTGTTTGACCGTGAGTGTTCAATTCAACGCAGGCACCAAAAGGTCATTGAAGAAGCACCTTCACCACTATTAACTGAAGATACACGTCAGAAAATGGCTGAAGCGGCTATTAAAGCAGCTAAGGCTATTAATTACAAAAATGCGGGTACGATTGAGTTTTTAGTAGATGAAGATCAGAACTTCTATTTCTTAGAGATGAATACGCGCTTACAAGTTGAGCACCCTGTCACTGAATTAATTACAGGAACTGATCTTGTCGAACAACAACTTAAGGTCGCTTATGGAGAAGAACTTACTTTAAAACAAGAGGAACTTAACATTCAAGGTCATTCGATTGAAGCTCGTATTTATGCAGAGGACCCAAAAACGTTCTTCCCATCTCCTGGTAAGATTACAAAGATTTTATTACCAGAAGCACCTTACATTAGACATGACATTGCGGTCGAAGATGGATATCAAGTAACACCTTACTATGACCCAATGATTGCTAAGTTAATCGTAAGCGGAAATACTCGTGAAGAAGCGGTAGAAAATCTAAAGAAAGCTTTAGAACAGTATGAAGTAGAAGGCATTAAAACAAATATTCCTTTACTAAGGGATATTTTAGAATTACAAGCATTTAAAGATGGGCAAACGCGCACATCGTTTATTCAAGAACATATTTTAATCAATCAATAGGAGGAATTAAATCATGAATAAAGTTACAGCAAATATGGCAGGAAACGTATGGAAAGTAGTTGTTAAAGAAGGAGAACAAGTTGAAAGCGGTCAAGATGTCGTGATCTTAGAATCGATGAAAATGGAGATTCCAATTGCCGCTGAAGCTTCTGGTACGGTTAAAGAGTTAAAAGTTAACGAAGGAGATTTTGTTAACGAGGGAGACGTTATTGCCATTATTGAATAAGTACTTTTTAACAAAGGAGAGTCGCCATGAGTCTTCCAAAAGAAGTGATCATTAAAGAAGTTGGGCCACGTGATGGTCTACAAAATGAAAAAGAAGAGATTAAGACTGAAGATAAAATTGAATGGATAAACCAGTTATCTGAAACCGGTTTATCCTATATAGAAATGACATCGTTTGTACACCCTAAGTGGATTCCTCAGCTAAAAGATGCTTTAGAGGTGGCTAAACGTGTCAATCGTAAAGAAGACATTACTTATGCAGCTTTAGTTCCTAATATGAAAGGACTTGAAGGCGCTATAGAAGCTGATGTTGATGAGGTTTCGATCTTTATGTCAGCCAGTGAAGCTCATAATAAGAATAATATCAATAAATCAATTAGTGAGACTTACCCTGTATTAAGAGAAGTCGTTGATGAAGCGAAAAAAGCTGGAAAATCCGTTAGAGGTTATGTTTCCACTGTATTTGGTTGTCCTTATGAAGGTAGAATTGATGAACAACAAGTCATCAATGTTTGCAAAAATTTATTTGACATGGGAATCGACGAGTTATCGCTTGGAGATACCATCGGGGTGGCAAATCCTATCCAAGTTGGAGAGTTTCTAGATCTCATCTCAACAGAATTTTCGAAAGATCAAATTGCTCTACATTTTCATGACACGAGAGGAATGGCACTAGCTAACACTTTAGTTTCTTTAGAGAAAGGCTATTATATCTTTGATGGTGCACTCGGTGGTTTAGGTGGTTGTCCATATGCCAAGGGTGCTTCAGGTAATGTCGCAACAGATGATCTTGTTCATATGCTACATGAAATGGAAATTAATACTGGTATTGATCACGATCGACTACTTCAAGCAGGGCAATTTATACAAGAGAAAATTAATAAGCCACTACCTAGTAAGCAAATGAATATTTGCACACAAAAGTCCTTAAGTTAGGAGGGTGTTTAATGAGTACGGTTACGTTATCAATTACGGATGGGCATATAGGGATATTAAAATTAAATCGACCTGAAGCGGCAAATGCTTTTTCAAGACAATTATTATCTGATTTGAACACTGTTTTAGAGACTGTAGAAGAGAATAAAGATCTACGTGCAGTCATTTTGACGGCTGAAGGTGAGAAAGCCTTTTGTGCTGGAGCAGACTTAAAAGAGCGTGCTACCATGACTCAAGATGAAGTGGTAGATACAGTCGGCGAAATCGGGAAAGTTGTCACTCGTGTTGAATCACTTGAGGTCCCGACAATTGCAGCAATCAACGGGGCTGCTTTTGGTGGAGGCTTAGAATTGGCTTTAGCGTGTGATATTAGAATTGCAAGTGGTAATGCCAAGATGGGGCTTACTGAAACCTCATTAGCGATTATTCCAGGAGCAGGTGGTACTCAACGTTTAGCTAGATTAATAGGTCTTGCAAAGGCAAAGTACTACATATTAACTGCCAAACGTTTCGATAGTTTAGAAGGAAAAGAGATTGGGCTAATCGAAGAAGTTGTTCCATTAGATGGCTTAAATGACAAAGCTCTGGAACTAGCACAACAAATTGCTTCAAACGGTCCAGTCGGCGTTAAAATGGCGAAAAAAGCGATTGACCAAGGATTTGACCATGACTTAAAGACAGGGTTAAAGATTGAAAGAGATTGCTATATGCATACCATACCAACTGAAGATCGAATAGAAGCTTTAACGGCTTTTAGAGAGAAGCGTAAACCGAGCTTCACAGGTAAATAACAGAAAGGGTGAAATGCATGATCAAGACAGATTTACATGAAGAACTAAGAGAACGAATTGAAAAAGGTGGCGCAGAAAAGTACCATCAGAAGAATGCTGAAAAAGGTAAAATGTTCGTTCGTGATCGTTTGAAAATGCTTTTTGATGATAATATCGATATAGAAGATGCGTTTTTCGCTAATTGTACAGATGAAAGTTTACCCGCTGATGGAGTTGTAACGGGTATTGGCAAAGTTAATGGTCAAACGGTTTGTGTGATGGCAAACGATTCTACAGTTAAGGCTGGTTCTTGGGGTAAGCGTACTGTTGAGAAGATTATTAGAATTCAAGAAACAACTATGAAACTAGAAGTCCCAATGCTTTATTTAGTAGATTCAGCTGGTGCACGTATTACGGACCAGATTGAAATGTTCCCGAACCGCCGCGGTGCAGGACGTATTTTCTATAATCAAGTGAAAATGTCTGGTCGTGTGCCTCAGATTTGTCTTTTATTCGGACCATCCGCAGCAGGTGGAGCCTATATTCCAGCATTCTGCGATATTGTCGTCATGGTTGATGGCAATGCATCTATGTATCTTGGTTCACCACGTATGGCTGAGAAAGTAATCGGCGAAAAAGTAACACTTGAAGAAATGGGTGGCGCTCGCATGCATTGCTCTGTTTCCGGTGTTGGTGATGTTCTTGTTTCTGATGAACAAGGAGCTATTGAGTACGCTCAGAAATACCTTACTTACTTCCCAGAGAATTTTAGAAGTAAACCACCAGTTAAGGAAGCTATTGAACCTAAGAGCTTTGAAAAGTCTGTTGAAGAATTGATACCTGAAAACCAAAATGCACCTTTTGATATGTACGAGTTAATTAATCGCTTAATAGATGAAGATAGTTTTTGCGAGATTAAGCGAGAATTCGCGAAGGAACTAATTACAGGTTTAGGACGAATCAATGGTCAAGCAGTTGGAATAATCGCGAACCAACCAAGAATGAAAGGTGGCGTATTATTCCATGATTCCGCTGATAAAGCAGCTAAGTTTATTCAATTATGTGATGCGTTTAACATTCCGCTTGTGTTCCTAGCTGATATTCCAGGTTTTATGATTGGAACGAAAGTTGAACGTGCTGGAATTATTCGTCATGGTGCTAAAATGATCTCGGCAATGAGTGAAGCTTCTGTTCCTAAAATTTCTGTTGTTGTCCGTAAAGCTTACGGTGCAGGATTATACGCTATGGCAGGGCCTGCTTTTGAACCAGACGTTACAATTGCTTTACCTACAGCACAAATTGCTGTTATGGGACCTGAAGCGGCTGTGAACGCCGTATATGCGAATAAAATTGCTGAATTACCTGCGGAAGAACGCCCTGCATTCATAAAAGAGAAACAGGAAGAATATAAAGAAAATATTGATATTTATCGTTTAGCTTCTGAAATGGTCATTGATGATATTGTTCAACCGAATGAACTACGAGATCACTTAAGTAAACGTTTAGAAGCTTATCAATCTAAAAACTTAACATTTACAGAACGCAAACATGGAGTTTATCCAGTTTAATAACACAACGAGACCTCGCTAACTATGGCGGGGTCTTTTACCTTATAAGGGGGAATCATATTGGATTTTGACGCGATTGTGGTAGGAGCAGGCTTAGCAGGATTAACAGCAACAGCAAAAATTGCAGATGGTGGTAAGAAGGTTTTGCTATTAGATCAAGAACCTGAATCATCGTTTGGAGGCCAAGCATTGTGGTCTTTTGGAGGGTTATTTTTAATAGATTCACCTGAACAACGAAAAATGGGTATTAAAGATTCTAAAGAATTGGCTTATCAAGATTGGATGGGTTCAGCAGGGTTTGACCGTTTGGACGATGAAGATTACTGGGCAAAGCAGTGGGCAGAAGCATATATTGATTTTGCTGCGCATGAGAAGCGAGACTGGCTGAAGTCCATGGGCATTAAATTTTTCCAGTTGTCGGCTGGGCAGAACGTGGCGGTTACTTAGCAGATGGTCATGGAAATTCGGTCCCAAGATTCCATATTGTATGGGGAACTGGACCAGCAATTGTTGAAGCACTTGAAAAAAGAGTCCGCAAACATTAGGCGGGCTTCAAACTAATTTGTCTGGCCAAGTGTTAAATTCTGATGTAATTAATGGACTTTATGCTGCAGGCGAAGCATCTGGTTTCGGAGGTGGGGGAGTCCACGGTTACCGTGCTCTTGAAGGAACTTTCTTAGGTGGATGTTTATTTACAGGTAAAGTTGTAGGGGGAGCTATTAGAAATAGTTGATTATAAAAACATTATGTAAACTATCGGTTTTTTACTTATGGAGCAATAATTGTATATGAAAAAGTGGAAGACATTATACTCAGAAATATGTTTATAATACCCCATTTGGTCATTTGAGAAGAGATCATTGCGAATTACCAAATGGTGATAAAATCAATATATATTACAGGTTATGTTTCTGATTTATCCCCTGTTAAATTAGGTGAATATATGGTTAACCCTTCGACTCAAACGAACAAAATATCAACTTACCTTATTTTAGTTTATAATAATTTTATTATGTTAACTAATTGGAATTCGAAATTAATTTAACACAAGAAAGAGCACTCAGAATACTTTATCTCTGAGTGCTCAATTTCAATTATATATGATTTAATTTTTTACACCTTTACCTAACTGTCTGATTTGTTCTACAACACCAGGGTTTTCTAATGCTGAGAGATCTCCAGCGTCCTTATCAAGATATGCGGCTTTTATTGCACGACGCATCACTTTAGCATTACGAGTTTTGGGTAAATCCTCAACAATATGAACGGTCCTTGGAGCAATTGCTTTACCTAGTCGTTGGATCGCATGATCGACTAATACTTGAGTTAAATCTTGCTCATTTAATGGTTGCTCTTTGACTACTACAAATGCTACTGGTTTCTCACCCTTAACGTCATCTGGCACTCCAATAACACCAGCCTCAATAACATCATCATGTTCAACAAAAATTGATTCTAATTCAGCTGGCCCAAGTCGTTTACCCGCAACATTTAATGTATCATCAGAACGTCCGGTAATCGTATAAAATCCTTCATCATCTAAAACTACCCAGTCGCCATGGACCCAAGTGTCTTTATATCGATTCCAATACGTATTCTCATAACGCTCATTTTCTTTATAAAAGCCGTTCGTCATGCCGACCCATGGCTGTTTTAGAACGAGTTCTCCGACTTCATTTTTAACCGATTGACCTTCATCATCATACACATCTACATCCATACCTGGTAAAGCAGCATTAAATGATACTGGAGCAATTGGTTTAACTAAGACGTTACCAAAAATTCCACCTGAGATTTCCGTCCCACCTGAATAGTTAAAAATCGGAACTTTACGTTTGCAGACTTTATCAAATAACCACGACCAAGGCTCCTCATTCCAAGGTTCGCCTGTGGATCCTATCATTTTTAAAGAAGATAAATCATGTTTCGTCACGTAGCTTTCATCTAGATTCATAATTGATCGTATAAGCGTTGGTGAAATGCCTAAATGTGTGACGTTATGTCGCTCAACAATTTCCCATATACGACTTGGCGTTGGATAATCAGGCGTGCCTTCAAACATTAAAATGGTAGATCCATTTAAAAGGCCACCATAAACTAAGAATGGTCCCATCATCCAACCCATGTCGGTATACCAAAATAATGTATCTCTTTTACATACATCCATACAAATACCAGCATCAAAAGCAGATTTTAATGGAAAACCATTATGTGTATGAAGTGCACCTTTAGGTTTGCCAGTTGTACCAGATGTATAGATAATCATGAAAGGATCATTACCATTCGTTTGCTTTGTTTCAAAAATAGTCTCGTTAGTTCTAATTTCATCCCATGATACATCTTGATCTGTCCAGTTAACCTCATCGTTGCTACGTCTAACAACGATGACGTTTTCAATAGAAGGAGAGGAGGCAACTGCTTGATCGGCTTCATCTTTTAAGTTAACCACTTTACCTCGACGATAAAAACCGTCAGCTGTTAATAAATATTTCGCTTCTGCAGCGTTAATTCGTTTTGCAACTGCTTCTGATTTATAACCAGAGAAGGCAGGAGAGAATATTGCACCAATTTTAGAGATAGCCAGCATTCCAATTACAGTCTCTGGTAGCATCGGCATATAGATTGTCACAATATCCTTTTCCTTAACGCCGATATTAACCAGACCATTTGCAACACGATTTACTTCGTCCTGCAGCTCTTTAAAAGTATATTTAACAACAGTTCCATCATCAGATTCCCATACTAAAGCGTTTTCATTTTTTATATAAGAATCGTTTACCCACTTATCTAATGCATTGTGAGCCACGTTCATTTTTCCATTCACAAACCACTCAGGGTACATAATACCTTGATCTAAATTAACCACTTCATCATAATCTTGAAACCATTCGATATCTAAAGCTTTAACAGATTGCTCCCAAAAGGAAGATATGTCTTTAATAGAATGATTGAAATAATCGTCATAATTGTTAAAACCAGATTGCTGCATAAGATCATATAAACGCGTATTTTTAATGTAATCATTACTTGGATTCCAAACAGCTTTAGTCAAAACACAAAACCTCCTGAATGAATATTCTTAATTTTATATTACTACAGAAACTAAAATGATTAAATAGATATAGAGATTTTGTAGTGAATAAGTAAGTACAACGATCAATTAATAGTAGAAAAAGCATGTAATTATTCATGAAGACGGATTTATGTATGGAAATTTCTATTTTAGTTTACTTCCTATAATATATATTATGTCTACCTAGATAAAAAACCGCCATTCCAATAACCAAAGCCTCTCCTTCCTATAATATCTGTTATCGTCATGTTCCTCACGTTATGGTGACTATAATTTTTGGGTGCCGACTGCTTAAGTGTTGTTTTCTTCCTCACAAATTTTCTTGGATGAATTTTGATGATCTTGCTAATTACTAGATCAATTTTCAACATACTTCAATTACCGTACCCAATAGATTAATAAGAACTGTTTATTTCTTCTTACCTTAAAACTCACTTTCTTGATCTACAACATCTGTTATGACATTATCGCAACATAAGCCTGAGTCATACGAAACCTTAATAAATACATCTTCACTTTTGTTCCCTTTTAATAGAGTGATTTTTAAACTTTTGTTTATTATATCTTCTTTATTTTCATAAAGATATGATACTTTTGCTCGCTTGTGCGCCTTCGCATAAAAATAAACATTGTCGTCATCACTAGAGCTTAGGCTATGAATGCGTTCATCTTCTGAATTGATGGCATTCCTTAACCACCGTTCTATTTCATCAGAATATTGTTCGTTTGTGGATAGGTATTCATAATCAACTACGCTAGGATCTGCAGAAATTACTTCATCTTCTTGGCTACAACCATTTAGAATTAACAAAGAAATAAATAACAAGACAACAAATTGACGCATTAGTACTTCCTCCCACCTATTCATACTAATCCCGATATTAATAACACATAATAAGTAAATTTCTTACATCCAATTTTAACATAATATTCTAATTATTAATTACAAATATTAAAACGTTCAACTTATTGATTGCTTCTTCAAGTATTGCTCCCAGTTAGTAGAAGAATTAATTCTGCTCTTTTTTATGTACTTATAAGTTTATGTATTTATATTAGTTCTAATTATACCTAACTTCCTTTTTTTTACAATTGTTTCTTCAAACTTTGCTGAAACTGTTTAAGGCTGCCTTAACGACAGCCTTGGCTAATTTATTTCTTCCTTTTGTTCTTCTTACCATTAATATTTAAGAACTCGCTATCTTCAGCAAACTCAGTGCCACTTTGACGACTTTCCTTTGGTTCCGTGTTGTACTTAATTACATTTTTCTGTTTGCCTTTGTCTTTGTTTCGATTTTTGTTTTGTTCAGACATCTAACCTACCTCCTTTTTAGATTAGTATGTCCATGGTTTTATATCTTTATTTTTCATAAAAAAACAGCCACTATATCATGGCTGTTTTGACCTTTAATTCGTTACCTTCTCAAAATAATCTTTTAAGTAATCTGTCACTTCATCAGGTGTTTTAGCATTAGCGCTGTGTAAGTGACCAATTTTTTCTCCATTTTTAAAAACTAATAAACTTGGGATTCCCATGACCTGCTGTTCTTCAGCGACTTCTGGGAATTGGTCACGGTCGATCTCATAAAAAGGAAACTCATCGAATTGCTCTAATACGCTTCCGATAAAGAAGTCCATGCGTTTACAATCCGGGCACCAGTCTGCAACAAATTTCAACACTACTGGTTCTTCACTCTGGATTAACTCTAAATATTGTTCTTTAGTTTCAATTGTTTTCATTTATATCCTCTCCTTACGCCGAGTTATGTACATTAACATGATTCTATATAGATTTTAACCATTTAATTAAGTTATTTCAAATAACTGGTTTATAAATGATAATCACACCTGTTTAACTACAAATGACAGGTGCGATTAATTAGATTTCATTATTTTATTTAATACATACTTTCTTAACCAAATTCCTAAAAACATAGCCAATATTCCAAATAATATTGGCAGTATAACAGGGCCTAATAAGTAACCATAGACTTCTAAAATAGATGAAAAGATTAATCCAACCGTTAAAAAATAAGCTGCCATAATAAATGGGTAATAGCCTATAACCTCCACTTCCCCTTCTGCTTCTTTATAAGCATCCCATAATGCAAACATATATAGACATGGATAAAACATTAACCATTGATAATCTGTGGCTTCGATACTTTCTATAAAATTACCGTTAAATGTTTGCATGATCACTATATTTAATTTTGACTTATAATTGACCAGTATAATTAAGACAAGTAGTACGAGCCCTTTTGTCGTTTGCCCGTTTAATAATTGCCCGAATCCAGGTAACATGATACTCCAAATTAATGCTTCAATCTTGTTTGGCTTAGATTTGTTTCCCATAACATTCTAGTTACTTCCTTTTGATTGCTTAGATAATTTTTCTCTGTCAGCACAGCTTGGAGGCTCTTCTATCCATCCATTTTCAATCATGATATTTAAGCCTTTGTTGGAGTATTTTGCAATCCCAGCTGACAACGATACAAATTGAGTATGAATATCATGTCTCAAAACTTTAGCTATGGCCAAACCATAATTTTGAATACCAATACCATTTGCTAAAAAAGTATGATATAACATTAATTTGTCTGAGAAAGGTGCAATTGTCGAATCCGTGATATGTGTATCCATTAATTTAGGTGTTGGTAAATTCTCTCTCATTAACATATCGCCTAGCTGAGAAATTTGTTTATCAGCTAATTGAACACCATCGCAAAAATAACTTCGGAGGGCTTCGGCAGATACAACTTGACTAAAACCTAACATTAAGGACTTCCCAAGCGTATTAGTATTAATGTTTACTTGTAGTTGCTTGATTTCTAAAGCTGTTAAAAGTCTTTACTTACCAGTAATGAATGATTTGCTTAAAGTTTATTATATTGAGTAGTTTTATACAGTTTAAAATTCTTATTCACGTGGTAAACCCTTATTAAAAAAGGAGATCAATACATGACACCAGATCAAATTGGATTTGCCTTGTTATATTTAGGTTTATTTTTATTAATAGGAAAATGGATTCGAGTAAAATCAAAAGTACTACAAAATTTATTCCTCCCCTCCTCTGTTATTGCAGGGTTCTTAGCATTATTATTAGGACCACAGGTATTGGGTAACTTTTTTGATGGTGGTTTCTGGAGTACAGGGGTAGTAACAGATGAAGTTACACAAGTTTGGGAAACCTTACCTGGATTGCTTATTAATATTGTTTTTGCGACATTATTCTTAGGTACGATTTTACCTAACCTAAAAAAGGTTTGGGATATTGGTGGACCACAACTTGCGTTTGGCTGGACGTTAGGTTGGGGGCAATATGTATTTGGAATTTTGTTGGCATTATTAGTACTAGGACCTTTCTTCGGTCTTCCTCCAATGGTAGGTGCGTTAATTGAAGTTGGTTTTGAAGGTGGTCATGGTACAGCAGCAGGTCTACAAGGTACTTTTGAAGAGATGGACTTTGCTGAAGCGTATGATTTAGCAATTGGACTTGCGACAATCGGTATTCTCTCAGGTGTAATTATAGGAATTATTATGATTAACTGGGGAGTGCGTAAACAAAAAACGGAAGTTATCAAGGATACTGATGAAACGTCTGCAACTCAACGAGCTGGGATTATTGAATTTGAGAACCGTGAACCAGCTGCCAAAATGACAGTTAGACCTGAATCAATTGAGCCGTTATCGTTACATTTTGCTATTATCGGACTCGCAATTTTAGTAGGTTACTTCATTTTAGAAGCACTCATTTGGTTAGAAGCAACTATAATCGGAACTGACCTTATGACCTATGTTCCATTATTCCCATTAGCGATGATTGGTGGAATTCTTGTACAATTGTTTTTTACAAAAATGGATTATACCAATATTTTAGATCGCCGAATGGTTATGAGAATACAAGGGCTAGCATTAGATGTTTTAATATTAGCTGCCATTGCGACAGTTTCGCTTGAAGTCATTGGTCGAAATATTGTTCCGTTCTTATTATTAGCTCTAGTAGGGATCCTATGGAATGTATTTGGTTTCTTTGTTTTGGCACCTAGAATGATTCCAACTTATTGGTTAGAAAGAGCCATTGGTGACTTTGGACAGTCGATGGGGATTACAGCTACTGGTTTACTCCTAATGCGTGTGGCTGACCCAGAGGCAAAATCACCATCATTTGAAGGTTTTGGTTATAAACAGCTCATTTTTGAACCATTCTTAGGTGGTGGTTTAGTAACAGCCTTATCAGTACCGTTAATCTTTCAGTTTGGACCAGTGCCGTTCTTGATTTTCTCTGTTGTCATGTTAGCGATTGGTATTCTGGTTGGACTATTTCATTTTGGTAAAAAAACAGCATGAGCACAATAAAATCCCGTTGGATAGCACCAACGGGATTTTATTAGTTTATTTTAGAACGTAAAATTGTTGGAATTACTTTGGAAGCTTCTCGTTTGTCTCCCATTTCGCCGATTAGTTTAGATAGTTCTTGTTTCATTTGTTCTTCTATCCAAGAAATATCATTAACCTCTTTTATCTTAATATCTATATCCTCAACCTGATCAACATAAAACTCACAACTATAGTCACGACCTCTTTTCAACTTAACATAACCAATATGTTCCGAGCCCTGGTGCGTAATATGTGTAGTTTTAGCAATCACTGTCTGCTTATCAATAGTCTCGGTCATCTGTGTAACTCGATCTTGATGTTCATTTGTGTAATGCTGAACATTTAATTTATTCATAATAACCTCCAACAATCTGACTGGCCTCTTAGGACCCATTAATACTATTATAACCTATTTCAAACAAAAATGTTGGATTATTGATTTATTCTTCTTCGCAGAACATAAACCGATTTCCTTCACAATCTTCTATCGTGAAAAACTTCAAGCCTTCCTCCCCTTCTATAGGTGAAATAATCTTTATATTTTTTTGTAGCACCTTTTCATATGTGGCTTCAATATCTTCAGTGTCAAATAAAAATAAATGATTTGAACTTGGATTTAATTCCCTTCTATGCATGCTATCGAGAATAAGCTCGGTATTATTTAAAGAGATAGAATAAATTGTTTTAATATTAGCATCAGTGCTGTTTATAAATTGATCGTCCTGAGGTAAATCAAGTAACTCTCGATACCATTTCACAGCTCTTGGCATGTTTTCAACCATCACAAACACACCACCTACATTGGTTTTTACTGAACTCTTAACATCATCCAAAGCACTCACTCCATTCCTAGTTATACTATTAAATTATTCAACAATATAGCTATTTAATCCTCTTTTCTCTAGGTTATGTCACGGCCTTAATGAGCTTTTTAACATAGTTATAATATATAAACTAGTTTTGGAGGATGTGTGATGCTGCTTAAATTTTGCTATCTTGGTTATCGATACTGTGGCCCAGGCTGTAAAGGTCCGGGAAAACCAATAAATCGAGTTGATGTTGCTTGTAGACAGCATGATGCTTGTTATGAGCGAAATCAGACACGAAGTATGAGAGTAAAGTGTGATGATGATTCATGAATCAATTAAAAACTTTTATGACTTCTAAAACAAGAGAAGGACGCCATGCGAGGCATATGTATAACGCAATGAGCCTAACTCGTCTTTTTCACAGATTATAAGTAAAAATTATTTAAAAGAGCGTTACTACTAGAATGTAGAAACGCTCAGCCCTTTATAGCTTCTGCTATAAGTCGATAAGATTTTAACTTTGCCTTAAAGTCATAGATATTTGTAATAATGAGAAATTCGTCAGTTTGATATAACTTAGATAAAGCTTCAAGTTGTTCTTTTACATAACTCGGAGTTCCGATGATGGCTCGTCTTCTATTTTGTTTAATCTCATCTAGTTCATCTTGATTATACGTTCGGATTTTAGCATCCTCAATCGTTGGAATGACTGTACTTCTACCTTTCCCGACATTTAATAACCATAAATCTTGGCTCAATGCCAATTCTTCAGCTTCTTCTTGAGTCTCAGCACACACGATAAAGATACATACATTGGTTTTAGGTTCTTGTAGAGAAACGGAGGCTTTGAAACGTTCCCGATATGTTCGAATAGCTTCTTCACCATGGTTCGCATTAATAAAGTGTCCATATGTAAAGCCAACACCGTTAATTGCCGCATGTTTAGCGCCTCGTTCTGAAACTCCTAACACCCACATCTCTGGATTACTTTCTACTTTAGGCCCCGCTTTTATGCCACGGTATGCATGGTCACTAGGAAATGACTGATGAATGAACGATTGTAATTCAGAAACTTGTCTTGAAAAGGCACTTAAACTTTTGTGAGTTCCATCAGTAAGTGCTCTTCTTACTTTTTCTGGTCCACCAGGTGAACGTCCAACTCCAAGATCAATTCGTCCAGGATAAAACGCTGAGAGCATTTTAAAATTTTCCGCTACTTTTAATGGACTATATTGGGGTAATAAAACTCCCCCAGAACCAATACGTATGCTTTTAGTATTGGATGCAAGTTGGCCAATCATAATCTCTGGTGATGTACAGGATAAACCTGTTGTACTATGGTGTTCAGCAACCCAGTATCGATGATAACCTAACTTCTCAACTTCTATCGCAAGTTTAATTGAATTCTGTAATGCGTCTTCAGCTGATTGTCCTTTTGAAACTGGTGACTGATCTAAAACACTTATTTTCACATCTTTAACCCTTTCGTATCTTTAATTAAACCTTTTAACATTCCTTGAAGCAATGCAAAACATAGTTCAGAGTCATCAATAAAGCCCTTTTTTATTTTAGAAAATATCTCTTCAATTGGCATTTTAATAACTTCTATCTTCTCATGGCTTTCAAGTGATTGTCCAACATATTCAAATAAATCTTCAGTGTAATAAACATATGTTACTTCATTTGAAATCCATGAAGCTGGTCTTAATTAACCTAAATAGGATAGTTTAGCACATCTAAAGCCGGTTTCTTCTAGAAATTCTCTTTTTGTCGCTTCTTCTAGGTCCTCTGCATGATTGACTCCTCCACCTGGTAACTGGATCGTATAATCATTAATCGGATTTCTAAACTGATTTATTAAAATATAATTTTGTTGATCTTTAGCTAGTACTACTACGGATGAATTATTTTTAGTCATTTGACTCTCCTCCTCTCTTAGTTTAATTCTACAATTAACAAGTACAGTCCTTTTTTCAAACAAACGTTTGTTTGAATTTTTCTTCTCATAATTCTTTACCTTAAACAAACACTATAGACACGCGAAAAATAAACTCTGGAGGTATCGACATGAATGAAGAAAAAGACCGTATTACAATTCAAGATGAACATGGAGATGAACGTGAGCTAATTGTAGAAGCCTTATTTGATATGGAAGAGGATTCTTATGCCTTGCTAAAAGATGATCACGATACGTTATTAATGAGAATTGAACAAGATGGTGATGATCAATATTTAGTACCAATTGATGATCCTGAAGTTAGAGATTCAATCTTAGATGCCTATGAAATTGCTCTTGAAGCGGCTCCAGGTGATAACGAAGACTTTTAAAGATTGAGGGGATATTATTGAATTTATTACTGCCGTTGATTGTTTCAATTTCATTCTTTACTTCTCCTGTAAACACAGACGTTACACAAGTTGAGATTTTTGATATTGAAACTGAACAAGTTGTTAAAACAGTTCCTACAACAGCATGTATTCAGAGTGAGGTTGAGAATTATATTGATAGCATTTATGACATTTTTAAAGGAGTTAACCCAGTTGGTGAAACTGGCTTTATGGTGAAAATACCTTTAGACCCAACAATCACAATTGATAATGAATGGTTACAATCTGAAGTTGATACTGTTATTATTATTCAACCAGAAAATGAAGACCCATACTTGTTAACTTTCGATGAAAATAACCGTCCAAGGGTGTTCTTATTTGATTCGCCAATTGAGGGTTTGTTAGAACAGTTAGAATACCCATAGAAAAACCGCTCAGTGGATGAGCGGTTTTATAATCGGCTTGCTAAGTACCCAAATATGATTCCTATAATCATACTTAATAATGATCCAATTAAATAATATTCAGCGAACCTTTTGTCATCGAATTGCTTAAAACGAGTGATTGATTTAATGGCCAATATGATTGTAATGCCCATCACCTGACCTGAGAATACAAACATCATGATTAATGTTCGTTCTAACATACCAATATAACGGCCTATTTTGTGATGGCTATCAGGGTAAGAGGTTTTACTCTTTGTAACTACTGTATGTGTTAATGATTCTTCTTGATTTGGTTCTTGGCGATCCACTTCCTCTTCTACAATTTGTTCAAACGTGTTTGGGGGAGCAATTTTTCCCAGAACAATTTGTAGAAAGTGAGAGGCGACGATGGTGTTTAAATAAAATAAAATTAATAAGCTTAACCAATAGTTGGCAGCCGGATTGGAAATGATATTAGACTCCATTAAGTATAAAGTTGGAATCACTATAATTAAGATGTGTAATAGTTGATCACCTATAAAGGTTATAGCCTTCCATTTTTGTGAAGTGACCTGCTGATCTAGGTGGTATTTAGCTGCGTCTATCTCAAAATGTGTCACTGTTATTAAAAGAACTATAACGAATAGTGATAGTATATTTAATAGATTAATAGATTGAATGAATATCATTCCAACTAATATAAAAGCTATATAGGTTACGAAGTGAATGAAAGCATGCTTTATCAGCGCTTTACGCCTTACTTTGTTTTCATGGCTTTTTCGACCTTCAATCAGCTTGTCACTTTGAAAAGTAAAGTCTGCTAAGAAATGTGCTAGTATCAGTAATAATGCATAAGTCATAACGACATCCTCACTTAATTTTGTTCTAATTGATTTTGGTGAAAGTCTAGAAGATTCACTAAACTCTTCTCTGATTCTGCAACTAATTCATGGTTTGCAGCATATAAATGATTACTTACACTTGTTTTAGGTGATTTATACCCGAACATTTTTCCGATTGATTCATAAGTGTCATCTGGATGTTCTTTAACTGCCCTTACAATTTCCTTTTGTTTTTGACTACGTTTATGAATTAATTCATTTATATAATAATGTAATGCATTAATTGGGGCGTATGGGAAATCTTCCGTATAAAAATATACTTTATGTTGGTTTGTGATTTCCCATAATTTTGCCTCCCTCTTTCCCTTTTTCACAATGTCATCTCTTGCATAAATCGCGTTTATAATGGCGCTTCCATTGGCTACATGTATACTACTTTTATTATCCGTATCAATCGTACCAAAACCACAACCAATGTAAAATGCGATATTATAACCATTTTCTTCGCAAAATTCATCAATAGCCCTTAATACTTTATAAGAGTGGCCAAACCTCGAAAGAACTCCAATTAATTCATCACCTTTACGAATGTCAAATGCAATAGTCAATTCATTTGAGAACTGATTATTAAGACAATCTTTTAACTGACCGAGTATTGATTCAACGTCATTTAAATTATGTGACTGCGATCGAATCACATCTAACGTCACACACGCGTAATAGTTGGTCATGCAAACACCTCCATTACATGTACTTTCATCAGTACACTTTAAAAACATGGACATCGATTAAGTACATATATATTGCGTGTACTTATCATAACACATTTACCCACAGTTGTCTAAAGTATAAAAAGAAAAAAATTAACAACACTATATGGTGAAAGGAGGTAATCTCAAATGAATCATACAAAATTATTGGCGATCAAGTTCATTTCCTGCTTTGTTTTATTATTTCTGATTCTAGGCTTTGGATATGATGTTTCATTCGGTAATGTACTCATGATTAGTATCGTCTTAACACTTGTTTCTTATTTAGGTGATGCGTTTATTTTACCTAGGACAAGCAATACAGTTGCAACCATTACAGACTTCGTTTTAGCTTATGTCGTTATCTACTTTATGTTAGGAATCTTAACGGTGGGTGGAGATTTATTTACAGCTTCACTTATCTCTGCGGCAGGTGTAACGATCTTTGAGTACTTCTTCCACAAACAAGTACAATCTGAATATAATGAAGCTGAACATGAAGATCATCATGGAGTCGATCAATACCAATTACAGACGGAGTTTTCTGAAGAACTTGAACCTGATGAATCAGATCTAGACGATGAGTTAAACGAAGATTTTGAAGATGACCCAACAGATACAAGAGATCTATAACCATTTAAGACGGCTAATTTGCCGTCTTATTTAGTTTTCAAGAAATCCACTAATTTAACGCCAACACCAACAAAGGTTTCTAAAATGGCTTGTGCTCCAGCAATTGAAAGTATGAAAATAATGGGTAATGCTATTGAAGGTAAAAATAGATAACCTATTGATAAAAATATTGCACTCCAAACACCCGCACACCAATAACAATTCAGTAAATAACCAAACTTAGAGGTTGGAACCTCTTTAGTTTCGATATGTCCATGTTCATCTTTTATCGATTTCTTTTTCAAAAATGGCTTTCGAATAAATTCTGTAATTTTATCAAAGACGATTAAGTGAGTGAAGCGGTAGCTAGCCAATATAATCATTAAGTAAGTTAACCAGTTAATTTCTTGAATCATACTTTCACCCTAACAATTTCAATAGTTACTTATAATCTTTGTTTTATGATAGGGTTCATGCATTGTTTTGGTGAAAAATAAAAAAGAACCTTATCACAAAGGTTCTTCTAGTAAAAGAAACGTCTTTTACGGCGTTTACGAATGGTTTTAATTACAAATAGTACCACTACCAAAACAGCAATTCCTATAATCGTTCCCCAAAGACTAATTTGATTTGTCTTTGTTTGAGGTTTCTCTTTATTTGTTTGGCTTTTATCTGTTGCAGATGCTTGAACTATTTCTGTGAGTTCATGTGTGTCAATTGTCTCACCTTCGTCATCTGTGATCACAAGCTGGCCACGTTCATTGACATTATGGTGCCAATTCAAATTCTTCTCAGCTGTAAAAACATAATCATCTTCCAAGACAAATTTTGAATCACCAAATTCATACGTGTCATAATCAGCTTCAACAGTATAAGTTTGGAAGTTATCAAAGCCGTAATCCAACAATGCTTCTGTATCTTTATAAGCGGCATCAGCTGTATTTGCTTTTAAGGTAACCGCAATTAGATCGATATTATCTTGAGTGGCTGATGTTACTAGCGTGAAGCCGGATTGACTTACAAATCCATTTTTTACACCCGTAACATCTTCTCGCTGGCGCACTAATTTATGGTGATTGTAAATCGTTGTATCCCAACTTTCACCTTCCCATTTCATTTGTTTTGTAGCGGCAATTTCTCTAAATGATTCATTTTGCATGGCATACTGCGTAATCTTAGCCATATCTTGAGCTGTAGTCACATGTTCTGCATCATAAAGTCCATGTGGGTTTTCAAAGTGAGTATCCTCTACACCTACTTTCTCTTTCACAAATCGATTCATTCGTTCTGAGAAGGCTTCCACACTACCATCAATGTGTTCAGCTATTGCAACACCAGCGTCATTACCAGAATTAATTAATAATCCCTTTACGAGCGTTTCCATGCTAACTTTCTCACCTGGTTCTAAATAAACCCTTGTCCCAGAAACACTTCGAGCCTCTTCGCTAACTGTTACTGTATCATCAAGATTACCTTCTTCAATCGCCACAATGGCTGTGATGATTTTTGTAATACTTGCAGGATACATTGTTTGATCTCCATATTTATCGTATATAACCTCGCCAGAATTGGCATCTATTAATACCGCTGCTTCACTGTTTAATGTTATATGATCTTGTCCCTCCCCAAAAGCTTGTAAAGGGAATATTAATGTTAATATTAAAATCGTGATAGTTGTTCTGAATAGGAGCATGATGAAATCCCCTTTGTATTTTTATCAGATACAGTATAATGCATAAAAACTTTAATACGCAATGAAACTCGTAAGTTGTAACATTTTTTTAAATAATTATGTAATTTTTAACTAATTCAGAACATAAAAAAAGAGCCCCTTATTTAGGCTCTTAGTCGTTAGCACGAGTAACCGATTCGAATTCGATTTGTTTATGCGAACCATCACAAAATGGTTTGTTTTTTGATGCACCGCAACGACATAATGAGAATGCTGGCTTTGTCTCGTATTTATTGCCTTCTGCATCTAACAGTTCCACATCACCTTTAACTAAAATAGACCCATTGTCACGCACTTGAATAATTGGCTTATCACTCATGTATAACTCCCCCTCTATTATTTTTTATGTATATCTTATCATGATGTGAAATGGAATTCTATAAGGCGAAAAATAAAGTCTTAAAATTTATTAAGTAATATGAAGGGTGTGCATCAGAAAGTCTTAAATGTATAATATAGATAAAGTTTATAAAAGGGATGTAGGATATGTTTTTTGAACTCATTAAGAAACGAATTAAGAATATCGACAACAAATTGCTCTATTTATTGTTACTATTGATTTTCATCATTATGTCTTCCATCATCATACGGTGGATCGAGCCTGAGACGTTTGATTCTTACTTCACTGCTTTATGGTGGATTATGACAACTATCACAACGGTTGGTTTTGGAGACATTTCTCCTGTGACAATTGGTGGTCAATTGTACGCCATGACAGCTGTATACATTGTAGGCATTGGTTTAATGGGGGGTGTCATAGGTTTTATTGTAGACGGGATTCAAGAGTATCGTCGTAAGAAGGAGGAAGGAAAATTGCCTTATAAAGAAAAAGATCATTACATAATAATAAATTATACGAAACGTTCTAAAGAAACGATTGAAGAATAATTAAATATGCAGGATGAGCGAGAAATCGTCCTAATTGATGAGTCTATTGAGAAAAATCCGATTAGACATGAACGTGTTCATTATATTTCCGGAAATCCAGCACAAGCTCAAACGTTACATCAAGCAAATATAAAAGATTCTTTTGCGGTATTAATCTTTGCATCAGACGATGTGAAGAATTATTCCTTAGCTGATGGACAAACATTACTGATTACAACTACGATTGAAGGCCTAGGTAATGACGAAAACTTTGATGTTTACACAATTGCGGAAATCTTATATGATCAGCACATTTCAGCATTCAAACATTCTAAAGTTGATGAATTTATAACACCTTATCAAACAAGTGCTCATCTAATTGCGAAAAGCGCTACATTTAAAGGTGCTAGTGATTGGCTTTTAACGGAGCAGGTCACTATTTACACACGATTTTTTGGAATATCATGAGCCCGGATGGTGGTGGCAAACCTAGAGGTGACTTATTAAGAGCCATTAATCAATCTTTTGGTAGTTATGATCAATTTAAGAAGCAATACTCTGAAGCTGCTAAGAATGTTGAAGGTGTTGGGTGGGCTATTCTAGTTTATTCTCCTCGATCTCATCGACTAGAAATTTTGCAAGCAGAAAAGCACCAAAACTTAAGTCAGTGGGATGCCATCCCGTTATTAGCACTTGATGTCTGGGAGCATGCCTATTACTTACAATACGACAACGATCGGGGCAAATATGTAGATGAATGGTGGAATATTGTCAATTGGGATGAAGTTTCAAAGAGATATGGTGAAGCTAAAAAAGTTAAATGGAAAGCATTCTAGTTAACATAATATAATTATAGTTTATAAAGTTTGATTATCCCCTCTATCTTTCTTTTGATATAATAAATGAAGAGAAAGACTAGGGGGATTTATTTTGAAAAAGAAAAAGAAAAACAAACCAACTAGAGAACAATTAATTAGAAGAGCATCTATGACATTAGGCATTTTAGGTGCAATCTATGTCACTCTAAACCTTATTCCATTTCATTCAATAGACGTGAAACCTTTTTATGACCAAGAAAAGCCTCTTGTGATCGCTCACCAAGGTGGAGAACATTTAGCTCCATCTAGCACAATACCAGCTTTTGAAAATGCGGTCGGTCTTGGTGCCGATGTTTTAGAAACGGATATACATATTTCAAAGGATGGTCACCTCATTGCGATTCATGACCCAACTGTAGACCGCACAACAGATGGGACAGGTTATGTAAATGAATTAAATCTGGAAGAATTGAAAACACTTGACGCAGGCTATTACTGGGTTAATGATGATGGGGGTCATCCATTTAGAGATCAAGGTATTGAGCTTGTTACGATAGAAGAATTATTTGAAGCTTTTCCTAATCAGCGTTTTCTTATTGAAATAAAAGACACAAACCCATACGAGCGAATGGACGACATCTCAGAGCGACTTAGTAAGTTAATTGAAGAGCATAAAATGGAACAACAAGTAACGGTGGCTTCGTTCGATCATGACATTATTGAGACTTTTCAGCAATATGCTAGTGACGAGGTAGCTGTATCAGCAGGTGAACAGGAAGTTAGAAACTTTGTTATGACTCACAAGTTCTTTTTAAAAAACCTCTACTTCCCTTCTGTTGATTCGATGCAATTGCCAATAGAAGCGAGCGGTTACGATCTCACCACACCTGATATTTTAGGTGGCGCTGAACAAATGGGGCTACGAATCCACTATTGGACAATTAATGACCCAGAAACTATGGAGTCATTAATAAGGCGTGGTGCTGATGGAATTGTAACTGATCGCCCAGATTTACTAGTTAGTATATTAGAAGAATTAGGTTATGAATAATATATAGAACGCGTTGTTCAGAAGAGTTATTCTAGCTCGCGTTCTTTCTTTTTATGTCAAATTTTATTATTAATCAAAGTTAAAATAAATTCCTTCATGTCCACTAATCTTGCATATGTTGGAACTTCTCTTGTACCAGTAATCACGAGTGGTATTGAAGAGTCTTGTTTATGCAATGAACCATGGCATGCTCCACCAATATGTATTGGTGTTTTCTTTGCTAAAAACTCACAACCTGGTTTAGCATTAATCACGATGAATCGACCTTTATGAGAGTTTAAAGCTCCATATAATCTTGCAAGTGCATCTGGATAATCATTGTAATAAATGTAATTCTCTTCAACGTTTATATTCAAAATGTTATAGTTACCTTTAATATCCCATTTAGCGTTGTACTCATCTTTGAACATTTCACCTGGTTTAAACGACATTTCTCCATGATGTTGACCAGATATTACTTTAATGCCCTCGTCTTCTTTCCAAGCAATGATATCAATTCGTGAGTCATCTTTTAATGTGTCGGCAACTTGATTATAATCTAGATTTTCGTCTAACAAATAAATGTAAGCCATTCTTTGATTTACCGCGAGCACTAATTGATCTTTATCTTGTACAGGCTTATTAATTTGATGAATTCGATATTTTGATAATAAATGATTTAAATTGATTTCAACGTCTTTAAAGTTCCAACTTGTCGTTGATTGCCCATTATCTCCCATGATGAGCCATATACATTTCTCTATTGCTTCCTGCCAACTA
Source organism: Piscibacillus sp. B03 (assembly GCF_052246295.1). Lineage (NCBI taxonomy): Bacteria > Bacillati > Bacillota > Bacilli > Caryophanales > Bacillaceae > Piscibacillus > Piscibacillus sp. B03. Next base: position 28,824 of record NZ_JBQQCO010000005.1, read on the forward strand.
CCGTATAAGTTAAGTGTTTTTTGTATTTCTTTATCAATGTTTTTAATCCCATTAAAATCAAATGGTCCCAAGTTATGAACTCGAGCATCCATATCTTGAAATATACAAAACGTAAAATCAGGTAGCAGATTGTTTTTTATTAAAAACCTTAACTCACGGCCCGCAAACTTTCGGTTTCCACCAATTAAAAATGGTGCAAAAGTTGTTTTTCGTAAGCTTTTAAATGCACCGATAGACAAATAATCAGGCGCAAGGGTAGTAAGTTGATCTCCTATATTCGTAAACAGTCTTAGTAATTTGGGAACAGTCAGTATTGTTCTTTTTGGTCCTCTATAAACAAAAGAATTAATAGCCGCGCTCTTCTTCTCTACCTTTTGAATTTCTTCAAAAAGTGTAGCAGTGTTTGAATTCAAATCAATGTTATTTAAACGGTTAAACATGTTTAAAACCGATCGACTAAATCCCACTGCTATTGTCTCGCGTAAACCAGTTCCATAATTAATTAACCGCTGACTTTCTACATCAAACCAATTTAATGCAGGCACTTGATGTTCATCAGCATATGTTCCTGTTAATAACGTGCTATCAATGGTAACTGACATAGTAGGAAATGAGCTTACAACTTCTGGTAGAAACCTACCTTGCTCCAATAAAAATTTTAATGCAGGAGCTTTACCACTTTGAATGGATTGTATTAAAGGTTCTGACATTAGGCTATCAATATTTAATAAGATAATTGGTTTCGACATGGACATCCTCCAAAACAAAATAAGATATACTTAACTTTTCCTGAAACCATCATTATTAAGCATAAAAAAAGACGCCACATAAAGTAGCGTCATAGTAAGTTAACATAATATAATTATCGTTATCTGTTTTGGTATATTTGTTTTGCAAGATCTACGACAAATCCACTTCCACCTTTATCTTCTACACCTTCAACCATGATTGCTAAAATGAATTCCGGGTTTTGCTGATCATATGATACAAATAACCCGTTCTCTGAGCCTTCTTCATCACGAGTAGCTTTAAGTTCAGCTGTGCCAGTTTTCCCAGCAATTTCATGTCCAGAAATATTAATACTATTGGCTGTACCTTCTGTCACAACTTTACGTAGTAACTCTTGTATTAATTGTGCATCTTCAGGACTTGCCATGTCTTCAATCCAAGCTGTTGATGATTCCTCTGATTTTAACAATGGTTTCATCACAGTCCCATCGTTAACAATTCCCCCGTATAAAGAAGCCAAATGAACAATATTCATTAGCATTTGACCTTGGCCATAACCGCTATCAGCCAATTGAATTTCTGATTCAAAATCACCACTATTTGAAATTTGAGAATCAACAATAGGGTATTCAAAAGGCATTTCTTCCCCAAAACCTACATGAGTTAACCCTTCTTTAAATGATTGTGCCCCCATATCTGTTGCCATCATCGCGAAATAAATATTGTCAGAGTTAACCATTGCACTCTCCAGGTCAACGGCTTGATCTTGGTCATATACCCGTGTAACAGAGTAATTTCCCCAAGAATCATCTTTACTCCAACTTTTTCCAACAATCTCTTTTGTTTCAGTAGGATTTAAATCTCCATGAGATAATCCAACGGTAGCACTAATTGGCTTAATGCTAGAACCCGGTGAAAAGGTCGTTGAGAAACGATTTAGTGTCGGGTTACGATCATCATCTGTTAAAGCTTCATATTCAGACTGCTTAAAACCAAGAACATAATTGTTCGGGTCAAACGAAGGATAACTAATTAGACTAGTAACTTCGCCGGTTTTTGGATTAATAGTTACTGCAGTACCTGCTTCGTCTTTTAATGTATCATAAATCTGCTGCTGTAAATTCATGTCGATGGTTAATTCAATAGTTTGACCATTAACAGGGTCTTTTTTTGCAATTGTTTGGGTTGATGAATTAGGTTTTACGATATATAATTCAACACCATTCTCACCACGTAACTCTTCTTCATATAGTTGTTCAAGACCACGCTTACCTATTACGTCTTGTGCAGTATATCCTTTATCTTCGTGTTCTTCTAACTCTTCAGCTGTAATAGAACCTATATACCCTGTTAAATGCGCTGCTGCTTCACCATAATTATATACACGATCCATAGTGTAATCTGAAGTAACCCCTTCAATTGCAATGGCTCTTGTCATTAAACCTTCATCATCTAAGCTTAGTTTCTTAATAGGAACTAACTGATTAGGTTGTACCCAACTTTGATTTAGCTTATCATTTATGAAGTCTTCGGACACATCCAAAATATTGGCTAATTTGGATATATTACCCTCATCAAAGTCCTGTGGAACAATACCAACTTCATAAACTTCGCCTTCAGTGGCTAAGTAATTTCCATTCCGATCGACAATGTCGCCACGGTTCGCAGGAATTGTTGAATAGCGAACTTCATCACCTTTTTCAAGTTTTGGTAATATGAATGAAGGATCCCAATTAACGTACCATGGACTCTCCGGATCTAGTTCTCGTTCACTCTCACCTGCATATTCTTCTTCTACAAACTTTTCCAGGTGAAGGTCTTTCTTATACTCAATTTCTCCAGCAAGTGTTTGGAACGAAATCTTTATTGGAATATCTATATTTCTTAATGTTTTTAGATCCTCTTGGGTTAATTCCTCTTGTTCCTCTACAATCTCAATTGAGAGGTCTTGCACATTTAATACGTCATAAAGGTGTTTGTATCTTTCAACGTAATCCTCTTCACTAAACTCAGCCGTGGCTCGTTGAAGTAATAATTCATCGTACATCGTTTGAAAATCTTGTTCATGCCATAATTCTAAATATTGGTTAGCAGTGTTATATGGATTAGTATACTCTGGCTCATCTTCAGAGCAGGCAGCTAACACTATTGTTAAACTTAATAATAGTATAATTTTTTTCAACCTTCACACTCCTTTTGTGTTTGCTTAAGAAGTTTATTGATAATATGTAAGGATTTTTTGAAGTTTTAAAGCTTTCGTTAGATCCCCGTCAGCCTTAATTTTCCCCATCATAAAAGCAGTTGTGGCGTTTAAATTACCATCTAGTAATTTTTCAAAGTTTTTTGCATCCATCTTCATGGAACATGTTGGAGAATCCAGTTGTTCATTAAATAGTTCAACGTGATCTCCTTTAAAATCTACACTCCAAGTTTCTTCTAAATCCGTTATGTTAAATACAAATGTAGATGTCATTCCATCGAAGTGTTCTGGTTCATTATTCATTTTTTCCTTTAGTTCGGATAATTTTCCTTCTAGCGACACATTTAACTCCCCCTTTGACTTAATTATACCAAAAATTTGAAAGCTTCGTTTAATAATTTAGCCATTGGGGAATAGATAAAATTAACACAGCATAAGGAGTGATAATATGCTTTGGACAATCATTTGGATCATTTTAGGTATTTGGTTAATTGGGTTATTATTAGATTTTGCAGGTGGATTAATTCATATTCTATTGATTATCGCTGGAATTATCTTTATTTATCAACTTGTTACGGGTAAGCGAAGTCTTTAGAGCAAGAGCTTTAGATTATTCTAAAGCTCTTTTCTTTTTCTATATAGTTTAGACTGATATAATATCTTTCATAAGTGAGGTGAAGAAAGATGACAAATCAACTAGAAAAAGCAACATTTGCAGGTGGGTGTTTCTGGTGTATGGTTAAACCGTTTGATCAATGGGATGGCGTACACTCCGTTTTATCAGGCTACACAGGTGGTCATGTCAATGACCCTACATACGAACAAGTTAAAAGTGGAGAAACTGGACATTATGAAGCCGTTCAAATTACATATGATCCAGAAATTATTTCTTATCAAACAATCATAGATTTATACTGGCCACAAATTGATCCAACAGATCCTGATGGACAATTTCATGATCGTGGTCCTCAATATCGTACAGCTATCTTTTATCATAATGATCATCAAAGAGAACTAGCTGAAGCATCTAAAAAGGAAATCGAAAAAAGTGGTAAGTTTTCAGACCCTATTGTCACAAAGATTTTGCCAGCTGACACTTTTTATCCAGCTGAAAAAGAACACCAAGATTTTTATAAAAAAAATCCAGAAGAATATCAAGAGGACCGTCAAAAATCAGGTCGAGATGAATTTATTCAACAACATTGGGAATAAACAAGAGCCATGCTCCAAATCAGCATGGCTCTTGTTGTATTTAGTTCAAGTATTCATCAAACCAACCTACAATATGATTTAATCGTTCAATTCTAAGGTTTGGTTTACCTGTACGAGATAAATTATGATCCGATTCAGGGAACCTTACAAACTCAGTTTCATTTCCCTGATGTTTTAAAGCAATGTATAGCTGTTCTGCCTGTTCCATAGGGCAGCGGAAATCACGCTCATTATGAATGATTTTTAACGGTGTTTTCATATTTTCTACATATGCTATTGGCGAATGCTTCCATAGTTTTTCTACATTCCCAAGATCCGCTTGAATTTGCCATTCGTTAAAGTAATAACCAATATCACTGACTCCTCTAAAACTAATCCAGTTGGAAATACTTCTTTGCGTTACGGCTGCTTTAAAGCGATCTGTATGACCGATAATCCAGTTTGTCATGAACCCACCATAGCTTCCACCCGTGACGCCTAGGCGACTTTCATCAATCCAAGTATAATTCTCTAACACGTAATCGACACCATTCATAATATCCTGATAGTCACCATTTCCATAATCACCACGAACAGCATCAACAAATTTTTGGCTATAACTGTGGCTACCACGAGGGTTTACATACAGTACTGCATACCCTTTTGCAGCTAAATATTGCATTTCATGGAAAAATGTATTCGCATAGAAAGCATGAGGTCCGCCATGAATGTTAACAACCATAGGATAGGTTTCGCCTTCTATATATTCAGCAGGCTTCATAAACCATCCATGAACAGTCCAATCATCTTTACTAGAATAAGAGATTTGTTTTGGTTCAACCACTACAACTTCGTCTAAAAATTCTTGATTAACATTCGTAAGTTGCTTTAATTCACCAGAGGGTATATCAAGTAAATAAATATCACTTGGATTTGTATTAGTGCTGATTGATAATATTGCTTTTTGTTGGTCTGGTAATAAGTTGAACCCAGTTACATGTATATCCTCTTTTAACGCTGGATATAGCTCACCATCAACATTACCATAGTATAAAATGACACTACCTTGGTCTGAGACTGCAAAATAAAAATCACGATCAGATGCCCATTGAACTTCTTGTAGATAGGTTTGTTGTTGAGTGTCTGCAACGACATAATCCCCAACTGGTGCATCTAACTCTGTCGTTAGCGGTGATACAATGCCCGAATCTAAATCATAATGATAGATTTCTGCATGTGTCGCATTATAATATTTCCTTCCCATATGGACAAACAATAGTTGTTTACCATTTGGAGATGTCGTAAAGCTTGCCGAATAACCTTCTTCTGTTGGTATTTCTCGTTCTTCGTCTTTTTCTAAATCATATATATAAACATTATGATTAAAATTGAAGTCTTGGTTAACGTCTTCATCTGTTGAGTAAATGATCGATGAGTCATTTAACCAACCTTGAAATATATAATTCTGCTTACCTTTTTTTATGGTTTTAACTTCTTCATTTTCAAGGTTTAAACACTTTAATTGCTGGTACTTCTCCTCTAAAACGCCAGCACCATCAGCTTTATACTTCATCCGATTGATTACTGTAGGCTCAGGCAACTTATCTTTCTTCTTCTCATCCTTCTCTTCCTCGTTCTTTTCATTTACGTTATATCCCGTTTGATATACAACTCTTTTACCCTCAGGTGAGAATTCTGCGCTTGAAACGCCTTCTTTTTCGTCTGTAACCTGTTTAGCTTCCCCACCTTTAGTTGATAGAACAAACACTTGATTTTTCTCATTTCGATTAGATAGGAAAAGAATTTGATCACCACTTTGTGACCATCTTGGTTGAGATACCATGTGTTTACCATACGTCCATTGTGTGACTTCGTTTGTATCTAAATCTAGATGAAATAAGTTTGAAACATATTTATTTTCTTCCTCATCTAAGTTTGTTTTGACAAATACAGCTTCACTATTATTAGGAGATATTCTTGGGTCTGAAACTGAGTCAATTTGATACAAATCATCCGCTTTTAATACTCTTTTTGTTGTCATAGGATCCCCCTCAAAAATAATTCAATTTAATAGAATTATAGCGAAAACAACTGTATTTGTCGAATTTTCAAACTATTGAATCTCATTTAACAATTCCTTAAACGTGTTTATATAATCTTCATTATGATAAATTAAGCGTTTATTTTCTACTAATTCTTGTTGTTGTTCTTTGTAATCTTGAACAATAGATTCTTTTGTCTTTCTAAATTGTTCTGTATAATGCGCTTTTAATTCTTGGTTGAGTGTATCAATATTTGTCTTTAATGACGTATCCATGTACATTTTAATTTTTTCAAATAAGTCTTTCACTTTTTGTTGCTCGAAAAATTCTTTTTTATTTTTGTACATACTCATTAATTCACTTAACTGAGGTTCTGTTAATAGCACACTGATTCCTGGTTGTTTCATATTAGAGAATGAATTTTCTTTTATTAATAGTTTAGTTAATTGTGTATTTTCTTCAATAAATTGATTAAACTGCTTTGCCCATTGTTCAAGAACTACAGTTAACTCTCGATCTAAAATTAAGTGAGTCGTTTCAAATTCCTTAGCCCATTGCTCAGAAATAAAGACTTGTAATTTTTTAAGAGCTATTTTAAGTTGTTCTTTACCCTGTTTACCATTCGAATTAATTGTCACAGGATTAATGGATTCTTTCATTAAATCGTTTAATTGAATCATAAGACGTTGATGTAAATAATGAGTCAATTCATCAATTTCCTGAGTTACTTCATTAACATATGTTGAATTAGTATGGTTGTTAGCCCAATCAATTACATGTGTGATTTGCTGTATGAATTGGTTTAATTGTTCTTCTTGTTTTTCTGAATTAGATGATGCCTCTTCTACAGTAGATGATAAATATCTTTCCAACCTTTTTAGTTCTAAATCTAGTTGATTGGCCATAATTTCTTTTGCTTCAAGGTCTATAAACTGATTAAACCGATTGAAGAATGGTTGCTCATCCATGGATTCTTTTCCATCAAGTAACGCTTTACTTGATAATGGATAGATAGATGGATTACTAATTCCATATTGCATTAATTGATTTTTTAAATAATCCTTAACTAGTGTTAGTTCATTCTCATCTTTTGCCAAGTCAGCCGCATTCAGGATAAAGAACATCTTATCTAACGCAAATGTATCTTTCACACGACCTAATTGTATTAAAAATTCACGATCAGCTCTTGAGAAAGCATGGTTGTAATAGTTCACATAGATAATTGCATCGGAATTTTTAACGTAATGGAATGAAGTATTCGTGTGTCTAGAGTGTATAGAATCTGCCCCTGGTGTATCAACAAGTGTGATTCCTTTACGTGTTAGCTCACAATCAAAGTAAATTGTCATTTCTTTAACAAAACATGAAATAGATTCAACAGTAACATATTTAGAGAAGTCATTAATTGTAATAGATATTTGTTTGCCAAGATTAACTCGAGATTGTTCATACCCATCTAAGAATGCGTTTATAAACGACGATTCAGTTTTATTTAATTGTTGATTTAATAGTTTTTGATTCTTGTATAAAAACTTTACTAAATCAGTTAAATCTTTAAATGTTTGACTTGTGTATGGTTCTACAATCATAAACAGTTGGTGTAACAACTCGTCTGCTGTTTTGAACTTAACTCGTACTTCTCCATGAGGATGTTCCTCTGATATAGGTGCAATTTTATTAATAGCAGCTGTTGTTGGGTTTGGTGAAGCTGGTAGCACTGACTCTCCTAGCCAAGCATTAGCAAATGATGATTTACCTGCACTAAATGCACCAAATAATGCAATGGTTAATTCTGTATTCTCGAGTTGATCTAATTGATTTGTTAAAGTTCTCTCAAAAGGCTTAAGAGGTTTTAGTTCTTTTAATTGGTTTCTAATTCTTGAACCTTTTTCTTTAAGCTTTTCAACATCTATAAAAGAAGCTTGTTCATGAGTGATTTCTTGTAAGTCAGTTGCTTCTGTCTCTAACTCTTCATCGATTAGATCATTTATATCAATTAATCTTATATCTTCATTTCTAAGAACAGCTTGACTAATTTGCTCATTTGTATCTGTTTTAACAAATACTTGTTCCTTTAACATTTGAGTTAAGTGAGCATGCTTCTCTTCCATTTCATGAACGTCATTGAACTCATCTAACTCTTTTTCATAGTCTTCAATTTGCTCATCGATCATATCAATTCGTTTTTGTTGTTGATGAGTTATTACTTGTACTAGCTCGTTCATAATTGGGGTTGCTTCTTGTTTTACAAACTGAGAAAGGTCTTTATGCAATTGATCCGTATAAACGAGAACAGAATTCGCATTTACTTCTGCCGATGGATTTACTGATTTATTTAATACTTCTTCTGTTACATCTACATCAAAGTTCTGGATTTTTTCTACTAATTCAGCATTTTCAACTTGTTTATCACTTAACATATTCATAAGTAGATGACGAATATGCCATACCATTTCAGTTTTCACTCGATCTTGCACATCATTAAGAAATGCATTAAGTCGGGATTGACGTTCCTCTTCCGTCTTCTTCTTAGCGAATAACTTACCCACTTTAAACTTTGGTTGCAATGACTCTAGGTAAGACTTCGCTAACTCTCTAGTATCAAAAGACATAATATAGGCGTTTTGAAACAGCTCGTTCATCGCTTGGTTTAGCTTTGCCCTGAATTGTTCAAGGTCTTGCTGAATGATTTCTTTTTCTTCAAACAAACGTTTGATTGAATTTCTCTTCTCATTAACTAAATCAATGTCAAAGTCTTCTAGTCGCAATTCATGTGATACCCATTTTTGAATTAAATTTGATAATTCAAACGTTAACTTATCTTGAATTAATGTATCCTTATTCTCAATGAGTTGCTTAATATACGTTTGTAGTTCATTAAATTGATTTAGAGGATGTTCACGGTCTAATAATGATGTGTAAAAGATCTCTTTTGGTTTAATTCCCCAGGATCGACAACTATTCTTCAATGATTGCTTAAACGAGTCGAATTGGAGTTCCTTTTCATTATGTTTATCAACCTGATTAACAACCATAATGAAAGGAATGTCATTATCTTCTAATTCCTTTAAGAATTTGAAGTTCACTTCTGATTGTACGTGGTTATAATCCATGACATAAACGAAGTAGTCAATCAAATAAGTGTTTGATAACGTTCGTTTAAATTCTTCATCGTCAGACGAATCTATTCCTGGAGTATCCATTAGCGTAATATTATTTTTTAATAATTCAATTGGCTTTTGAATGGTAATGGTTTGAACTTCTTCCCCATTTCGTGCTAATTGTTTTACATGATTCAGATTTACCTCAGACTCTGTGGCTTGTCTTTTACCTGGAAGGTTGTAAATTGTTGCTTCTTCCTCACTATACTGTACCTCAACAATGTTTGCGCTTGTAGGAATCGGACTTGAAGGTAAAATATCATTTTCTAATAACGCATTAATTAAAGTCGATTTACCAGCAGAAAAGTGCCCAGTAAATCCTACAGTTAATTGTTCGCTTTGCCATTTCTTATATAATTTCAATAATTTGTCTTCTAAATTTTGATATGGTTTCTTATTAAACTTTTCCCATAAAACATCAAAATGATATGATTCTGACGTTAGTTCTTTTGTAATCATCTTGACTCCCCTATATGCTCAAAAGATTCTTGAAACATTACTTGATTTTTTCCATTTGATTTTGCTAAATAAAGATAATCATCTGCACGCTTTAACAAAGCATCTTTATCGTCTTGTTCATCAGAGAAGGCTACTCCATAACTAATCGTAATATTTTCACCTTTCAGTTCAGGCACTAAGTTAATGCCATGCTGGAATAATTTATTCCAATCATTAATTTGTTGTTCAATCGATCGCTTCTGGCGATCGAATAAAATAATGGCAAACTCTTCCCCACCGTATCGAAACGAATAACTTTCTCTACGATCTAGTTGATGTTGAATTGTATTACCAAACGCAGACAATACTTGGTCTCCCACAGTATGTCCATAAGTATCATTAATCTGTTTGAAATTATCTATATCAGCCATAATTAATGCGAAATCTTTTTGGCTTTCTGTTATTTTCGTTAAAGTATTTTGGAAAGATCGGTGATTATACAATCCTGTTACATAATCTTTAACCGATTGATCTTGGAATGTAACCTTCTCTTTATAGTACTTTCGTTCTCTAAGTGCAAGAATCCCCGCAAATAATCCAATAATGACAAAGAACGAAACATTAAATCCGTATGTCCATAATAAATTAGATGTTATCTCTGTTGCTTGATAAAACCCAATGGTAGTATAACCAATTAAAGAAGACACTAACGCTAAGGTTAACCCTTTAGTTCTCCAATAAATCGTTGCATGCATGAGGAACAAATATACTACTGGTACAAACCAGCTATTTATGCCACCAGACAAGGCGATTAACCAAAAGATTACAACAAAGTCCATTACAATTCCTAAGCGCAAAATGAATTGTTGTAATCGTTCTCTTTTAGAAGCAAAAAATAAGGCAAATTGAGTGATTAACATATAAGATAAAGCAGTGATAAATAAATAATCAAATGTTTCAAACGTTAAATCCAATTGATTTCTGATAGGTTCGTAATAAAATAAACCACCACATACTAATAAAAAAACCCATCTAATAGCTGAGAATAAATGCTCTGTTTGAATATCTGTCAAATATAGTCGTTTCATATTAATGGCACCCCATAATTTATTTCATTAATAAAACCCGCCATCTGGCGAGCTAAGAAGTAAAAAGGCTTAAAAGTGAAAAAAGGCTGAATAAATATCCAGCCTTCTTACCATGATTATTTATTCTTGGAAAAATTTACGGTTAATCTCAATATATTCACGTTCTTCTTCAGGAAGCTCATCTTCATGGTAAATAGCTTCCACTGGGCAAACCGCTTCACATGCTCCACAATCAATACAAATATCTGGATCTATATAGAACATGTCCTTGCCTTCTTCAATACAATCAACCGGGCAGACTTCAACACATTCTGCTGCTTTTTCATCTTTACACGGCGATGTGATAATAAATGCCAAAGTAACCACTCCTTTATTTTTCTCTAAAACTATCTTAACACATTGTATATAAGAAACCAGGTCTGTGCAATGCATTCTAATAAAATTATAAGCACTTTTTTGTGAATGTGCAAATATACATATAATAGTGTTCATTTAAATACTTAAGGAGGATTTCACATGGATTTAGTCATTCAGCCTGGAATGACCTATTATCGTATTGCTAACACATTTAAGATTCCTCTCTCTCAACTAATCAATGCTAATCCTTATACGAATCCCAATATGTTAAGGATTGGCCAAGTCATTAACATTCCATATTACCAAACTCAACCATATTCTATACAAAATGGAGATACTCTCTGGAAAATAAGTCAAGAAAACCAGATTCCTATGGAACAAATACTTGCAGCTAATCCTGTTGATCCATATCAATTAAGAATTGGTGATTCAATAACTTTACCAGTTAGAATTCGTGAAGACATATTAGAATTCAATCAACCCTATACATCGGATCAATTAGAAGAAGATTTATTTACTTTAGTAAATCTTTTTCCGTTTATTACACTTAGAGAAATTGGTAGGTCTGTCATGAATAAACCAATATATGAAGTCTCAATAGGAGAAGGTGACAAACATGTTCATATAAACGGTTCTTTTCATGCAAATGAATCCATTACATCTTCTGTCATCATGCGCTTTCTACATGATTACTTATTATCCCTCTCATCAAATGAGCCTATTCGTGGAGTCGATATGAATACATTTTACAATCAAATAACATTGTCACTTGTACCAATGGTTAACCCAGATGGTGTAGATTTACTCAATGAAGGTCTACCTAATGAAGAGGAATTTCGTGATTTAGTTCTATCCATCAATAATCAAAGTACGAACTTTAATAACTGGAAAGCTAATATTAGAGGAGTCGACTTAAATAACCAATTTCCTGCAAACTGGCAAATAGAAAGTAATCGTAAACGCCAACAACCTTCACCTAGAGACTATCCTGGTCCTTCTCCGTTATCAGAACCAGAAGCAATTGCTTTAGCAAATTTAGTTGAAGAGAAAGATTTCGATCGAGTGTTAGCACTTCATACTCAAGGTAAAGTGATTTATTGGGGATATGAAGGATTCGAGCCGTCTGAAGCACAGTCAATTGTTAATGAATATGGGCGTGTCAGTGGTTATGTACCGATTAGATACGTGGACAGTCACGCAGGATTTAAAGACTGGTTTATTCAAGATTATAGAAGGCCAGGTTACACTGTTGAACTAGGTAGAGGAACCAATCCATTACCTTTTAGACAATTTGAAGAAATTTATGAGAAAACACTTGGAATCTTTTTAGTTAATTTGAATATTTAACCTCAGGGTCTATAATACAACTTTAAAATAAGTGAAGCCGAATAAAAGGTTTCTTCACCTTGAATTTCGGCTTCTTAATTATTAGCTACGTCTAAATGCTTCGCTTTCCGCAGGCACGGTTTCAACTTCCCCAAACTCACTTCCGTTCGGAGTTTAAGGCTGTTCGGCTAAATACGCAACATCCATGTTGCAACGCCGAACTGACCCATATCCTGTGGCCCCTCAGCTCGTGCTGTTCTGCGACGACCTGGACGGTCTAGTGTCGGCGTTGGCCATAGGACGTGGCCGTTTTTAGCCGACCAGGAGTCTTGCATATTGACTACGCTAATAACAATAAAAACTTCTTCTCAAATCAACTATTCCTTCTATAATAAGCTAAAGGACCTCTAATTTTCATACCAATCTTTGGCTGCTTCAACTTCATCACGAGTCAATTGGTGGCCGAGGTTAGTCCAATACAATTCAACATTTACACCCGCACCTTCTAACATAGCTCTAAGTTCTTCAGCCTCTGATGCTGGACATATTGGGTCGTTTTTACCCGCTCCAATAAAGACTTTAACACCAGTATGTTGAGGTAATTCAATGCCTCGACGAGGAACCATCGGATGAAATAACATAGCCCCTTTCAGACTGTCTTGGTAATGGTATAATAAACTCCCAGCGATATTAGCCCCATTTGAATAACCAACTGCATAAACTTGGTTAATATCAAAATTGTGTTCTTCACTCTTTTCTTTTAAGAAATTATATAATTCATCAGTACGTTTAATGAGATCATCTTCATCAAACACACCTTCAGCTACTCTTCTAAAATAACGATTCATTCCATTTTCATTAACGTTGCCTCGAACACTTAATACATTTGCTTCTGGATCAATCATATCTGATAAAGGTAATAAATCCTCTTCATTACCACCTGTACCATGTAAAAGTAACAATGTACGATCGTTATTTCCTTCTTTAAAAATATATTTCATAAGAACCTCCAAATTATCTTGAATTTAAAATAAATTATAAATAATATGGTCAATAGAGTCAAAGAAGCAGCTTCCAACAACTTGTTGAAAACTGCTTCATTTATTATAATTCCTCAAAATAACTTTTTAAAAATCCACCCATTTTACCCGTCTCATCAACAACAAAATAAAACTCTTCTGTTTCGTTCTTTACGTCATACACCTTTCCTGTCTTTAAAACATTCTCAACAGTAAACTTTTTTGCATTCGTATTTGTACACTTTATTTGTTTTATTGTTTCGTTATCATACCAAGTTTTATGAATCATTATTTCACCTCAAATTTTAATCTTTAAATAGCACTTTGTATTTTCCGTATCCTTCTTCTTCTAAACGTTCAACAGGAATAAATTTTAATGCTGCTGAGTTTATACAATATCTCATTCCACCCTCTTCAATCGGCCCATCATCAAAAACATGGCCTAAATGTGAGTCAGCGTAATTACTTCGAACTTCAATTCTTCTCATCCCATGTGAAGTATCCAAGTTTTCTTCGAGTTGTGCAATGGGCTTTGTAAAGCTTGGCCAACCACACCCTGCATCATATTTGTCTTTAGAAGAGAATAAAGGCTCACCACTTACAACATCGACATAAATTCCTTCTTCTTCATGATCCCAATATTCATTTTGAAATGGAGGTTCAGTCGCGTCTTCTTGTGTAACTTTATATTGGATATCTGTTAATTGTTTACGAAGTTTTTCGCGATCGTTCTTTTTCCAGTTATCATCGATAAATGCTTTACGCCCTGAACCTTTTTTGTATAAATTGTAATGAAGCGCATTCTTCTTATAATAATCTTGATGGTATTCTTCAGCTGGATAGAACGTTGATGCTTCTCGAATTTCTACCACAATTGGATTACTGAACATACCACTCTCTTCTAATGTCTTTTTGGATTGCTCTGCTAATTGCTTTTGGTAGTCATTATGGTAGAAAATAACAGGTTTATACGACTCTCCACGATCATTAAATTGTCCTTTGTCATCAGTAGGGTCAATTTGTTGCCAATAAACCTCTAGTAGTTGTTCATAAGGAAAGACATCAGGGTTAAATGTGATTTGTACAGCTTCAATATGGCCTGTTGTCTCTGAACAAACTTCCTCGTAAGTAGGATTTTCTGTATGGCCGCCAGTATAGCCAGATATGATCTTCTCAATACCTGGCCTACGATCAAAGGGCTCTACCATACACCAGAAACAGCCTCCTGCGAATGTTGCTTTTTCTAATTGGGTCATCTTATCACCTCTAAATGTACAGTTTCGGTCTTGGTATTTCACCCCGTTTTGAACGAGATGTTTTTTCCGTTTTCGCTCGTTGTTGATCTACTTGATGTTTGTATTCACTATCATTTTTATCGGCCATCTTTTGTTGACTTACTGATTCCCGTCGTCTTGAACGAGCATACCTTCGTGACCTCGGTTGTTCTAATTCTTCATGATGTTTATGATCTCTAGATTCAGATTCCTCATGAGTGTCGTGCCCGCTTCCGCTTTCAGAATCTATTTCATGATGATGAGACTCTTCGTGTTCCTCACCTTCATTTTCCATCATTATTTTAACCATATCAACCAACATAGGTAAATTTTTAACAAAGGGACCGTATTGCTTTATATAAGGAGATACTTGTTGAATAATTCCTAACCCTTTTTGCACATGATTCAACGTTTCATATAATTGTGCATATTTGGGTGCCATACCTGGTCCAGACATGAATGGTACTTGCGGCAAACGACCGTACGGATTGTGTCCCTTACCGATTAATTTGTGAAATAACTGATTTAAACCTCTACTTTGTGGCATTGGTTGATGAAAAGGTTGTTGTTGATAATAAGGGTACTGGTGCCAATGATGTTGTGGAGATTGAAACTCAAATGGATCCATCGCCTATTCCTCCTTTATATTCTCCTATATACTACGAAATAGACGAGTATCTCGATTAGGCAAATGTCACATTTTTATAGACACCAGTTAATCTTTGTTTGATTATGATTTAATAAATATGTATTTATAGTTGAAAAAGGGCGACTCCCGAAAAATCCTCTATAGGCAGATAGCGGACTTGGGTGAGGCGAATTTAAAACAAGGTGTTTCTCTTTATTTATCACTTTCCCTTTCCTTTGAGCATGATTACCCCATAATACAAATACAATATTAGTCTTCTGTTCATTTAATAGATTAATTATTCGATCCGTTAATACTTCCCATCCAATTTGTTTATGTGAATGAGCTTCTTTTTCTCTTACGGTTAATACAGTATTTAATAATAAAACTCCTTGTTTTGCCCAAGCGGTTAGATCACCATGATTAGGTTCGTTACAACCTATATCATTTACTAATTCTTGATAAATATTTTTTAATGATGGTGGTAGTTTTTGTCCTTTATTGACAGAAAAGCTCAACCCATTAGCTTGTCCTGACCCATGGTATGGGTCTTGACCTAAAATTACCACTTTCGTTTCACTGAAGGGCGTTAAATTTAAGGCTCTAAAAATTTGGTTTATAGGTGGATATACAGAACTGCTCGAGTATTCATTATTTACAGTATTGAAAAGCTCTAAAACATAAGGCTGATGAAGTTCACTTTGTAGAATTCCCTTCCAATCGGACGTTATTTCCAAGCTGAACCCTCCTTCCACATTTCCCGGGAAAGCGCAGTATAATGCTTATTTCGACATAACTTTCTCCATTAGTTGACAGAATGTAAGGATAATAGCTGATATCGACAAATTGTTTGTTGATTTTCAAAAACTAATTTCACTATTTTGGCGACGCCTTTTTGGTTTGAGCCTGGTTTACGTACTACTTCTACTGTTTCATCAATTGGAAACAACTTGTAGCCATCAAAACGTATTTCGAATAAATCTGAGTCCTCTTGAACACGAGTCTCCTCACCATTAGTGATGAGTCTCCATTCCATCGTTAAAGGTGTTGGCATCTTAATCACCTCAATGTTATATATTTAATCATATTATATCATGTGACAAGCCTATAAGTGGATTAATAACTATTAAAAATGGTGTGTGATTAACACAAGAACAAGTCTCTGCCCATACAAATTTCTACACATATGCATATTTTACAAGTGAATCGACTAAGGGGGAATGAAAAATGGGTCAAAGTTATCATGGAGGCTTTACTTTAATCGTCGTATTGTTCATTCTTTTAATTATTGTAGGTAGCGCATACTGCTAAATAATTGATTATGAAGAAGAATAGATGACATTAAATCTAATGCCCTACTATTAAGTGATTAATAGTAGGGCATTTAATATTCTTTAATACTTTTCTTTATATTCTTCCCACACTTCATCGAAGGTTGATAAAGCTTCTGTAAATGGTGGGTTAAATTCTAAGTAATAACTTATTTCCTCATAGTCAGTTGAGTGCTTAGGAAAATCATGATCCTTAAACATCCAATCAGCAAGTGCTTTTTTAGGGTCTGATTTATCTTTAACTCCTCTATAAGTCATCATGTAATGATAAAACGACTTCACTGAAACACCACCTTAAGATTCTTCAAGTTTCTTCAATTTCTTAATACGTCGCTTATGGACAATTGAAGACATGAGTATTGCAATTTCATAAAGTATAATTAATGGAGCTGCTACTAATAACTGTAGTATGAAATCAGGTGGTGATAACATCGTTCCTAATATAACTAGAATTAAATAAGCATATTTTCTTGTCTTTCTCATAAATGATGGATCAAGAATGCCTAAACTAGTTAAGAACATAGCAATTAATGGCACTTCAAAGAATAATGCAAAGGGTAATGTGATTTGCATAATAAATTTAAAATAATTGGCTGCCGTAAACATCTCATTAACTAAGCCATCACCAAGGTCTAATAAGAATTGTAGAATGATATCTTTAATGACGAAATATCCAAATAATAGACCTAAGATAAACAAAATAAATAAAGCTGGCACATACATTAAGCTAACCTTACGTTCATGTGATGTTAGGCCGGGTCTAATGAACAACCATAATTGAAACGCAAAGAATGGTAACGTTACAATTATCCCAGTAACAGTAGCGATTATAATGTATATCCAAATAATCTCAAATGGGCTCAAAACGTTTAGAGTAAAATCAACGTCACGTTCCATAAAGCGATAAATTTCTTCAACAAAGACAAACCCAGCACCAAATGAAATACCGAAAACAATTAGAGTATAAATTAATCGCTTCCTTAACTCACCTAAATGCTCCGTCCAGTTCATTACTTCTTGTTCTTGATTGGTTTGTTGTTGTTCTTCCATTAATTTCATCCTTTAATTTCTTCATAAAATAAGATGTAAGGATTCCCCTTACACCTTATGAGTTCTTTGAATCATCTTTATCTGAGAGTTTTTCTTGTTTTTGTTCTTTATTTGAATCATCAGACATTAAATCACTAGTAGCTTTTTTGAACTCTTTTAATGATGACCCAAACGCTCGTCCTATCTCAGGTAACTTAGCGGGACCAAATACGATTAATAGTACGATGACAATTAGAATGAGACCTGGTATGCCTATGTTCATAGGATTCATTTAATCACCCCATTTATAGAAAGGTTATTGATGGTCAATTGTCTTATTTGACGATTGATCATCATCGGCTAGACCTTTCGTAGATTGCTTAAATTCTTTAAGTGTTTTACCTAATGCCTCACCGAGTTCAGGCAATTTTTTAGGACCAAATATAATTAATAGAATTAATATGATTAGTATTAATCCCGGTATACCTACACTCATTTTAACACCTTCCGTTGATTATTTAACAACTCTATTGTCGCTGATTTGACCTTAATTTGCAAACTATTTATGCGACTGTAATAAAACGTTCAATATTTTAATTACGTTTACGTTTATAAATTAAAAATGTGTGATCATGTACATTACGTTCATCTGTTTTTCCCGGTGTTTGCTCTATCAGTTCCCATTTTGTTAAATCAATATTAGGAAAATAAGTATCCCCTTCAAATGTATCATGTATACGAGTAATATAAAGACGGTCAGCTCTCGGAAGTGCTATATTAAATAACTCCGCCCCTCCTATTAGAAAAACTTCATCTTCTTGAAGATAAGATTCTAGTTCTTTCATCGAATGCACAACGACACATCCATCTGCTTGATAAGTTTTGTCCCTTGTTAAAATGATATTTTTACGATTTGGTAAAGGTCGACCAATGGATTCGAACGTTTTTCTACCCATTATAATGTTATGGCCAGACGTTACCTCTTTAAAATACTTTAAGTCATTTGGTAAATACCATGGTAAATCGTTATCTTTTCCGATTACACCATTTTCATCCATAGCGACAATAAACGATAGCATATATTCAACTCCTAAACTGCAATTGGTGCTTTTATGGCAGGGTGCGGGTTATAGTTGTCCAATTTTATATCATTGACATCAAAATCAAATATAGATTCTAATTCTTTATTAATTGAAAGTCTTGGCAGCTCACGAGGATTTCTCGATAGTTGCTCTTTTACTTGATCAAAATGATTATGATAAATATGGGCATCCCCAATTGTGTGAATAAACTCACCTACACCTAACCCACATTCATGAGCAATTAAATGTGTTAGCAATGAGTAACTAGCAATGTTAAAAGGTATTCCTAGGAATACATCACCACTACGTTGGTATAACTGACAAGATAGCTTCCCATTACTCACATAAAACTGAAATAATGTATGACATGGAGGCAATGCCATTGATGGGACGTCCTCTGGGTTCCATGCTGACACAATTAGCCTTCTCGATTCTGGGCTTGTTTTAATTTTATTAATGACATCCGCAATTTGATCAATTGTTTCATTTTGGGTAGTTTTCCAGTGACGCCATTGTTTCCCATAAACATCACCTAAATGCCCAAACTTTTCTGCAAACTGATCATTTTCTAAAATAGATTTCTTAAACTGTTCCATTTGTTTTTGATATTGATCATTAAATTCAAGGTCTTCTTGAGAACGAAGTCCAAAATTAGTCATGTCTGGCCCATCGTATTCATCACTTTCAACCCATTTCTTAAAAGCCCATTCATTCCAAATGTTATTGTTATGTTTAAGTAAATAACGAATATTCGTATCTCCGTTTAAAAACCAAAGTAACTCGCTAACAATCAATCTAAATGGCACTCGCTTTGTTGTCAGTAAAGGGAAACCTTCATTTAAATCAAATCTCATCTGATGTCCAAATATTGAACGGGTGCCTGTTCCAGTACGGTCTCCTCGATCAGAGCCACTATTTAATATATGTTTACATAAATCAAGATATTGATATTCACTCGTATGTACCATGGTGATCCTCCCAGTTTATTTTACTTTATTGTAACAAATAAGGCTGTCCTGTCATAGACGGAAAATGTGCTCATATAATACCAACATCAAAATAAAGAAAAAGGTGATGGTAAGATGGTCAAAAAGAAAAATAAACACCCTATTTTTATGAGCGCAATGGCAGGAAGCATTGCGTTAAGCTCCCCTCTCGCCTTCACTTTACCTGTAGAAGCCATATCGAAGGAACAATTTGAGGAACTTCAAAAGTTATCCTATGGCGAGCATCATGAGTCAGTAGTTCATTTACAGAAGAAGTTAAAAACCTTGAATTTTTATCAAGGTACATATACACCAGAATATGACGCATTAACTGAACATGCACTTAGAGAATTCCAAGAACAACATGACCTTGAAGCTACTGGTAAAACAGATGAACCGACGTATTTAAAACTAGAAGAACAGCTAGATACCCATTATAAAGAAATTATTGAAACAGTCGGGGAAAAAGTTCAGCACGGCGAACAATCAAACCGGGTAAAACAACTCCAAGAAGCTTTAGAACACTATGGTTTTTATCGAGGCGAAGTCGATTCAATTGCTGGCCCAGTTACTAAAAAAGCACTCGAGCAAATGAATAAATCATATAAGCTTGAACTAGACCTTTCAAACTACAATCGAATGGTTCAAGTTGCACAACAACAATCTCAAACTCAACAACGCCAATCACAAAACCAACAACAAAACGTCCAGCAAACAGTTAAAACGTCAGCACAAGCCAAAACTGAACCTGCATCACAATCCAGTTCAGTCATCCAGACGGCCAGGAATTATGTTGGATCACCATATGTATGGGGAGGAACATCACCATCCGGCTTTGACTGTAGTGGATACTTACAATATGTTTTTAATCAACATGGAGTTTCTTTGCCAAGAACGGTCGATAGTATTTACTATTCAAGTCATCCTGTAAGTAAACCAAGTGTTGGTGATTTGGTATTTTTTGAAACATATAAGCCTGGGCCTTCTCATGCTGGCATTTACTTAGGTGATGGTAATTTCATTCATGCTGGTCTGAGTTCAGGAGTAACAATCAGTAATATTAGCAATTCCTATTGGAGTACTCGCTATATCGGTGCCAGACGCGTTGCAAATTAAAACAAATTAATTTGACTCGGATTTAAATCTTCGTACTGGATGTTTAATAATTGCTGAAGAGATTTAGCATTATAATAAGCATCCCCACCAGAGTTATTGTTGAAGAGGACAGTGATATTCTCACTGTTCTCTTTTAATGTCTTGATCCGATTTTTCCATTCAATTAACTCTTCTTCATTATAACTGTAAAGAAAACGAACTTTGCGCCAATTTTCATTGCCATTTTGATTCCACCCCATTACATTTCTTCCATGGAACCTTATAAGCGTGTTTTTCGGATTTGTTACAACTGGAACAATCGGAATAGAGCCCTCCCCTGCTTGTGGTTCATCGCAAATTGAATGAATCCACCCTTCTTCTTCCATAAATTTTAACGTGGACTCACGAACAGAATCGTCAAACCATGAACGATTTCTAAACTCTAAAGCTAAATTATATTCATCAAATTGTTCTCTTATAAACTTCAAACGATTTATATGTTCTTTTGATAACTTGAACCACGGTGGAAACTGAAATAGAACAGAGTTTAACTTATTAGCGTGAATTAATGGTTGAATCCCTTCTTTAAATTCATTAAACATAACTTTAATATCTTTTCGAGTATAATTCTTTCGATCATGCCCGGTAAAAGCTTGAAACGCTTTTACTACAAAAGAAAAGTTAATTGGAGTTTGTTTTTCCCATTTTATGTATTGTTGTTCACTCATAATACTATAAAAGGCTGCATCTAATTCCACAACCGGAAAATGGGAAGCATATGCAGCAAGTTTATTATTGTACATATTGTCTTGTTCATGTATTGCAGGATGGTCTCCCCACCCAGTTAATCCAATTTGTATCACCAAAACTCTCTCCTATGTATGATATTAATGTAATTAGTATATCTGAGATTGCTTGACGATGTCTATCTCAATCAGTTATACTTATAAGTGCAATAAAGATGTAAGGTATCATGAATTGGGCAACTTCTATAGAAGTGAGGAATTGATTTATGATCCTTCATTTCTATAGGAGTTGTCTTATTTTATATCTGCATACTTATTGTGAAATCAAGCACCATTTAGGTGAAAGTTTTAGGAGGATTATGTATCATGCAAAACGGTGTAGTAAAATGGTTTAACGCAGAAAAAGGTTATGGTTTCATCCAAGTTGAAGGTGGCGACGATGTATTCGTACACTACTCAGCAATTCAACAAGAAGGTTTCAAAACTTTAGAAGAAGGTCAAGAAGTTGAATTTGAAATCGTTGAAGGCGACCGTGGACCTCAAGCATCTAACGTAGCTAAAAAATAAATATAAAATATATTTGGAGCCGGTAACGAAGAAGAAAGTTACCGGCTTTTTTCGTGCAAATCCACTTGAAAAACATGAACTACTGTAATATTATTAAGGCTATTGTGCAATGCGCAGTTCGAAAAATCCTGCGATATCAAAACTAAGGAGATGATTAAATTGACAAATGAATTACTATGGATTGTTTTTGCACTTGTAAACTTTTTATTACTCATTTTGATTTATCGAATTTTTGGTAAAAATGGTTTGCTAGTATGGATTGGAATGTCTACGGTTGTAGCAAACCTTCAAGTGTTAAAAATGGTTGAACTATTCGGTGTAACTGCGACTTTAGGAAATATAGTGTATGGTTCTATTTTCCTCGCCACAGACATCCTTAATGAGAAATATGGAAAAGAAGAAGCAAAAAAGGCGGTCTGGCTAGGGTTTTACACGTTAATAACTATGACGGTTGTTATGCAAATAGCATTACGCTTTGAACCAGCTGAATCGGATCAAGTTAATGAGGCTTTACAAACGTTATTTGATTTAGTACCTCAAGTCGCAGTCGGTAGCTTACTAGCTTATATTGTTAGTCAAAACGCAGATGTTTACATCTTTTCAAAACTTAAGAAGAAATTTACGTCAGATAAATTATTATGGGTTCGTAATAATGTGAGTTCGATGTTAAGTCAGCTTTTAGATACAGCAATTTTCACAGTTATTGCGTTCTGGGGAATTTTAATGTCTGAACCTGGTGTTTGGTTAGAAATATTCCTAACGACTTATTTCATTAAGTTTATTGTAGCGGCACTTGATACGCCATTTATGTATATGGCTAAGAAATTTCATAAGTAAAACAAAATTTATAACAAACAAAATTACGCAGTCAAAATGCTTCGCTTTCCGTTTGCACGGCTTCAACTTCCCCAAACTCACTATTGTTCGTTTGGCGTGATTTTTAGCTCGTGCAGTTCCTGCAGGAATCTTGCATTTTGACTGCTTAATATTTCATCGCCATTTTTATCCTAGAGGGTTTTTACTTCATTTTCTTCATAACTGATCCAATCACTGAAGCTCCCTGCATACAGTCGTACATTTTTAAAACCTGCTCTCCATAAAGCTACTACATTTGGAGTGGCTGTTACACCAGAGCCACAGTATACGATAAATTCTTTTGCACTCTTGAATCCTGAGAAGTATTTTTTTAGCTCTTCTTTTGATTTAAACTGATTTTGATGATTCAAAATCTTTGTCCAGTCTGAATTGATAGCTCCAGGGATATGCCCCGCCTTGCGATCGATTGGTTCGTGTCTTCCAATATAGCGATCATAGCTTCTAGAATCAATTAATACCATATCATCTTTATCTTTATTGTTTTTCACATATGTCATATCAGCCAATAATTCTTTTCTAATATGATACTTTCCATAATTACTTACACTTTCGACCGTTGCTTCTTTGCTTAGAGGATAATTGCTCTCTTTCCACTCTTCTACCCCACCATTAAGTAAATAAACGTTGGGGTGATCGATAAAAGTTAAGAGCCAATATAATCTAGATGAGAAAGCTCTATTTTGGCAATAAACAATTACCTTAGTATCTCGATTTATGCCTTGTTCAGCTAATTTTTCAGTAAATTCCTCTAATGACGGTAGTGGATGACGACCACCATGTTCCTTAACAACTCCACTTAGATCTTGATCAAGGTTGAAATAAACGGCGTTAGGTAAGTGTTCACTATTAAATTCACTAATCCCCCAGTCTGGATCTTGTAAATTAAATCGACAGTCTGCAAAAACTACATGTTCATTATTATACAACTCATACGCTTCTTGAACTGATATAATCACAAAACCTCTCCCTTATTAATCTATTTAGTTAAATGCTGGTGAAGAGCTTGGTTCTCTAATGGGATTCGCTTGGTCATTAGCCAAATGTGCGCACTTACAAATAAAAAGGCAGTGATGTAGGCGTGAAACATAATGGGTATGACGAACAACTCCAGACCAACTAACCAATAATTTGGGTGGTTAATCCATTTATAAGGTCCTTTTCGTACAAACTTGGCATTTGGCAGCACAATGACTTTTGTATTCCAAAACCTACCTAATGAAAATAAACACCAGAATCGAAATGCTTGAAGTAAAAGGAAAACAGTAAATACTACAATTGAAATATCTTTACCCCAACCGTGTGACAATACACTTTCTAGAATTAGGGCTATAAAAAACAATATGTGTGTCACTACGATGTGAGCATAATATGGATCGTCAATTTCAATTGCTCCCTGTTTCTTTTGATGTTTTTCGTTCGATTTAGCAATTAATAATTCTGCAATTCTTAAACTGATTAAATAAATGAAGATTATAAAGTACATCATGCTAGCTCCACTCCAACAATAAGATTTCTGATGTAAACCCTGGACCTAAAGCTGATGCTAAATGAAATTGTTGATTAAACTCTCCTCTTTCCAATGCTTCTTTTATAACAAATAATACCGTTGGTGAAGACATATTCCCATATTTCTTTAAAATTTCTTTAGAAAAATTAATATGTTGATGGTTAAGCTTGATTTTTTCAATTTCTTCTAACACTTTACGCCCGCCTGGATGGGCTAATATATGTTCAATTTCATCTAGAGGGACATTTTCCTGAGATAGAAATACTTCTAAATGTTCTTTCCAAAAAGACTTAATTAATTTAGGGATGATTGTTGCAAAAATGACATAGAATCCATCATCTTTCACATCCCATCCCATTACATCCATACTGTTTTTTAGTACCTTTGAATTTGTTGCTTTAATAGATAATTGACTTTGGTTAGTTTGTTTAACAATGGGGTGTTCTTGACCGAGTAACACGGCGCAACTTGCACCGTCTCCAAACAATGCTGCCCCAACGATATTTTGCTGATCTAATCTATTAGGGTGGAAAGCAACACTAGCTAATTCGCAAGACACAATCATAATTGAGTCCTCTGGATTAGCTTGTAAATAATCATGTGCTCTCGATAAAGCAACTCCCCCACCTGCACATCCTAAACCAAAAAAGGGGTAACGGCGTACATCATCCCGTAGCGGTAACCTGTTCATTAAGTGCACATCGAGTGGTGGCGTTAAAATTCCTGTACTAGTTACAGAGAAAACGGCGTCTATATCCTTGATATGTATTTCGGAGTTGGAAAAACAATCTAATACTGCCTGTTCAGCAATGTTAATACCCGTTTCAAAATATAAATCATTCCGCTCTTTTAATCCGTGTTCAAACTGGAACCAACTTGATTCTACAGCGAAATAGCGTTGATCAATGTTAGCAGAATCAAATACAGCTAAATACCTTGATAATTTACGATCAGACACTAAGTTAGATATGATTTCTTTAGCTCGACTTTGTTTCAGCTCATAATTTGGGACAGCAGTTCCAATGTTATAAATAATAGACATAATAGGGTTCAACCTTTCACTTCTGCCATTATTCTCCCCTGTTAATACATTCCCCTTTTATTGGATAAATATTCTAGTCTAAAAGCCGTATATCGTCATTCCGCCATCAACCATTAACGTTTGTCCCGTCATATAATTACTTGCATCTGATGCTAAGAAAACGGCAGGGCCAGCAATTTCCTCAAGCTTCCCAATTCGGTTTAATGGTGTTCTATTGACTATATCTTGAACATATTGATCATCTTGTAACAGCTTCTCTGTTAATGCTGTTGGAAAATACCACGGTCCTATCGCATTAACATTAATGCCGTATTTGCCCCATTCTAGTGATAATGTCTTAGTCATCTGAATTAATGCAGCTTTTGTCATAGCATACACAACACCTGTTCTAAGAGCAGTTTGTCCAGCAACAGATGAGACGGATATAATTTTACCTTTGATCTTATGGTTTAGCATGTTCTTAGCTACATATTGTGAAAGAAATAAGACGCTTTTCATGTTTGTATCAATAATTTGTTGATATTCACTTTCTGTAACTTCTAGTGCTTCACTACGAATATTCATACCAGCATTGTTAATAAGTATGTCAATTCCTCTAGTATTTGTTAAGTGATCTAATTCCTTAGTAAGGTGGTCTAATTCTGTAACAGATGTCGTAATATATTGAACAGAAACATTAAATTGTTCTTCGAGTTTTACACTTGTATTTTTTAAATCATCTTCATTTCTTGCAACTAAAATTAAATCTGCACCAGACTCAGCATAGGAA
This sequence comes from Piscibacillus sp. B03, assembly GCF_052246295.1. NCBI lineage: Bacteria > Bacillati > Bacillota > Bacilli > Caryophanales > Bacillaceae > Piscibacillus > Piscibacillus sp. B03. Next base: position 55,307 of record NZ_JBQQCO010000005.1, read on the forward strand.
AAGGCTATTGCTCTACCTATTCCTTTTGTCGCTCCTGTAATAACTGCTAGCTTTCCTTTTAATGAAAAGTTTGGTAAATATGATTCCACTGTAAATGCCTCCATTTTATCATTAAAATATGTTAAACAAGGCTATTCCGATGATAGAATAGCCTTGTTACAATTACCAATTATAAATTTTTTGATATTTATCTGTTAAGTATTTAACTAAATGGTCAGGGTTTAATCCTTCTCCTGTTACCTCTTGTAACAATTCTAAAGGCTCCTTCATACTACCTTTTTCATGAATATGATTGTTTAACCAATTCTTAATCGGCGACAAGTCATCATTACGAATAGCTTCATCAATATCTACTGTGCGACTTAAAGCAGTCTTAAGTTGGGCACCGTACATATATCCTAAAGCATATGATGGAAAGTAACCAAAGTCTCCTCCCGACCAATGAACATCTTGTAATACTCCATCAGCATCTTTTTCTGGTCGGATTCCTAGATACTCTTCCATTTTATCATTCCATAATTCAGGTAAGTCTTTAACCTCAATTTCCTCATTAATTAGAGCTTTTTCCAATTCATAACGAATCATGATATGAAGCGGATAAGTCATTTCATCAGCTTCAATGCGAATAAATGTTGGTTTAACTTCATTGATGGCACGATAAAACTCATGCTTTGGAATATCTTTAAAAGTTTCGGGAGCATACTCTAAAAATAATTCGTAGTATTGATCCCAAAAGGTTTCGTTTCTACCTACAAAGTTCTCCCAAAACAGAGATTGTGATTCATGAATTCCCATTGAAATTGCTTCACACACTGGTGTGTCATAGTGATCTTTATTCAACCCTTGTTCATATAGTGCATGGCCACCTTCATGAATAGTACCAAATACAGCCATCCTAAAATCATTTTCATCGTACCTAGTTGTTACTCTTACATCTTCATGATTAATGTTAATAGCAAATGGATGAACCGTTTCATCTAGTCGACCAGCGTCAAAATCATATCCCATTTTATCAAGAACTTTTAAAGAGAATTGTTCCTGCTTATCTTTAGGAAAATGAGTCAAGATTTGGCTAGTGTCAGGCTTGTTATTAGATTCATTTACTTTCTTTATTAATTTTCCTAAATCATCTCTTAATTTAGGAAAAACCTGGTCTAAAGTTCTAACGGTGACGCCTGGTTCGAACGCGTCTAATAAGGCATCATATTTGTTATCTTCATAACCCCAATACTCTGCAAGCTTTATATTAAAGTTAACGATTTTCTCTAAATAAGGTCTAAACATCTCAAAATCAGATTTCTCACGAGCTTCTGTCCAGACTGATTCTGCCTGAGAAGTTAGTTCGACAAACTCTTTATACTTATCAACTGGAATCTTTTTTGTTTTGTTGTAATCCTTTTCCACCAGCACAATAGATCGCCTAATAACTTCATCTTCAGACCCCTTTAATTGGTCGATGTAATGCTTCATTTGTTCCGATGTTTTTAATTCATGAATTTTTTGAGACATGAAAGAAAGTGTTTCTGAACGACGATGAACACCTCTTTTGGGTGCTTTCGTTCTTAAATCCCAAGCCATCAACTTGATAGCTTCAGCGTAAGATTCAATCTGTTTATAATATTCCAAAAATTCTTTTTCCAAAGAAGTATATGTTGCTGTCCCCAAATAATTCCTCTCCAATCTTAATTATTTCTTTCCAAAAAATTGATAATAGTTTGTTTGAATAAAACCATTGAACAATTTACGCTTTTTCGTGGCTTTATGGCCGTATTGCTTCTCAAAATCATTATAGGCGGTCATAATATATACACTCCACTTAGGATAAGAAGACATAATATGTCCTAAATCTTGATAAATCTTCTCTACTGCTTCTTTATCACCTAAGCGTTCGCCATAAGGAGGATTTCCTATTAAATAACCTTTGTCAGATTTAGGAACAAAATCACTAACTTGCATTTGTTTCCAATCAATTAAATCTGCAAGGCCCGCTTCTAATGCATTCTGCTCAGCAATCTCTATTGACTGGTGACTAATGTCTGATCCTGTTATGTCAAGTGGTTGGTCGTAATTTGCTAAGTCTTCAGCTTCTTCTAAAGCTCGATCCCAAATCGATGATGAAACAGAATCCCATTCTTCAGCTGAGAATTCACGATTAAAGCCAGGTGCAATATTCTGACCTATTAATGCTGCTTCAATTGGAATAGTACCAGAACCTGTGAATGGGTCTACTAATGTATGGTTCGGTGACCAGTTTGTTAATTGAATTAACGCAGCAGCTAACGTTTCTTTCAGCGGCGCTTCTCCTTGGCCTATACGGTATCCTCGTTTATGTAATCCAGAACCTGATGTATCTAATGATAATGTAACTTTATCTTTTAATATAGCAACTTCAACTTTATATCTTGCTCCAGATTCCTCTAACCTTGAAGTTAAGCTATAGGCCTCTTGTAAACGAGAAACAATAGCTTTCTTAACAATTGATTGGCAATCAGGAACAGAGTAGAGTTTTGATTTATGGGACTTTCCAACTACGTGGATAAAACCATCTTTAGAAATCCACTCTTCCCATGGTAGTGATTTGGTTTGTTCAAAAAGTTCCTCAAAAGAATAAGCATTAAACTCATCCATTAAAAGCTTGACACGATCAGCGGTACGTAACCATAGATTACTCCTCGCAATCCCTGACAAGTCACTTTCGTATATGACACGGCCATTTTCCGTTTGTATATTCTCATATCCTAGCTGTTTCACTTCATTTTTCACAATGGATTCTAAACCCATCGCTGCTGTTGCTATTAGTTTTATTGGCTGTGACAACGTTTCCATTCCTTTCAGAACTTTATAGCGTCAAAATAATATGTAAGGCATAAATAAAATGTGACCTGTAAGTGTTTCGTAAGCCATGTTCTGTACCTTCGTACTGCTAACGGCGGTCAACCTCGTACTCCAGTCGTAACCATCTATCTGCAAGCCAAAATGACCTGCCTCTCTGCTAGGTTTGATTCCCTGCAGAAAGTGCCCCTACCATATTTTGGGTTGCTCACTCGTGGGGTTTACCGCGTTCCACTTTGATTGTTTCCAATCAAAATCGTCACTGTGGCACTTTAAAGGTAATCCAATCATATCCCATAAGGACTTAGATTGTTTCCCTGCCGTTAGTTAACCGTTGTTAACTACCTTGACTTATGGTTTCGTCAAGCACGAACACTACAAGCATCTCAGCTTGTGTGAGCATGGACTTTCCTCTCTGAAACAGGTTCAGAGCGGTTACGTCAACACTTACAACCATCTTATTTATGCCTGAACTATAAAGTTTAACATAAATGCTATAAGACTTCATTGGTAATTATTTACATGTCTACTCACTATATCTTTTACCAAAAACCGCCTTCTCTAAGTTAGATAACCTTTGTAAGACATCATAATTAATCTGACCTCTTTGTTTAGTCTGTGAAGAGGTTGATGTCGAAGCATTAGGCTTACTAGTCGTTTTCAGCTTGCGGTTCTCTTCTTTTAGTGCTTCAATTTCCTTTTGAAGTGAATCATAATCCTGAATGACTAGATCTAAGAACTCATCTACCTCATCTTGATTATAACCTCTAATGGTTGTTTTAAACTCTTTGTCCAAAATTTCTTGACTCGTTAAGTTCACTTTCATCGAATCCCTCCTAAACGTCTTCGTGTGACTCCCATTCTTGCATTTCCCGGGCTAAGTCATTTAAATCAAAAGAATTAATAATCGTTACATTATATTCATGTTGTTCTTGATATTTCAATATTAAATCATAAAAATATTGAGGTGACCCACCAAACTCTTCTTCATACAGCAAAATACACCCATCTGTTTTTTCAATTAGCCATTTGTTCTTCACAAAATATTGTTTCGGATTTTCATATTTTTTTTGACTTAATGGTTGATAGAAATCTGCTAATTGAATCATTTGTTGATACTTGGTTTGTTTATCTTCTTTCCAAATACTTTCTTGTTCCAAAAATGGCGGTATTAAGGCTATTTTAACTGGATAAATTTCTTTTAGGTCTTGCACTATGTCAAAAGCCCAGGTCTCAACTCCTTGCTGACCAGATAAGACAACCCATTCTAAACCGTCATTTAGATAGTCAACGAGTCTTCTTTTAAGAGCTTCCTTAATAATGACTACTTTCTCATCATTGTCAGTGAAAATATTCAATTCATGAGGTTTATAACCAGTTATAGTTATTGATTTTACATTCATATTGTTAGTATATCAAAAAAAGAGCTAGTTTGTACTAGCTCTAACCGTTATTTTTCATTATTTTTCCTGTCCAGAAGCTAAATCTTCTTGATTAAACGAGAATGGAAGTAACTCTTTCACTTTAACTTCTTTCACTTCTTGGTCCTTATTACTAATGTAAACGGTCATTTCCGGATCGAAAAACTCGCTCATAACCTGTCTACAAGAGCCGCAAGGTGGTACAGGTCTAGTTGTGTTAGCAATGACTGCAAGGGCCTCGAATTCCCTTTCACCTTCTGAAACGGCTTTAAATATGGCTGTACGCTCAGCACAACAGGCTACAGGATAAGCTGCATTTTCAATGTTACAGCCTTTATACAATTTACCGTTCTTCGTTAACAATGCAGCGCCAACTGGAAAATTGGAATACGGAACGTAAGCTTGACTTAACATACTTTTGGCTTCTTTTACTAACTGTTCTTGATTCACGATGTTCTCCCCTATTCTGGATCTTCTAAAATTAAGTTCATATTATATTTTACAGATTGATATAACTCAACAAAACGCTTTTTTCTTACATCATTAAAATAACTGTGTAGAATCATAATTTCTAAGTTATCTTTTGTATTTTTTATTTGGTTTGGAAAGATTGGTATAAGGTGTACAACCTTGTTGGCATCTTCTTCCCATTTTTCTATCTTTTCAAAGATTGGTGTGGCTTCCTTCTTCATTAAATTAAAGTCATCGTAATTTTTTCGGTCAAATTTACGTTCATTAAAGTAACGATGATGGATGGCTTCTAGATCCTGATATGTGATCTCTTTTGTCAGCCGCAAAAATTCTTCCATTTCAATCACCTTGCCTTCAAATCATACTTTATCATGAATTTTCGCGACATGCTATTATTTCTTTCTTAAATCAGGATTCACAATTTGCATTCTCTTCTTCAAGTGTTCTAACTCCATTTCTAGACGTTGTAGAGATTCTAATAAATACTCCTTATTATTAGGGTACTTCATTGACCTCTCCTCCTTTGCCTATTTATTTAGCCAATCGCTTTCAAATTCCTTTACGTCCGACAAACAAAGAAGGAAAGTTACAAAGGTTCTTATACTCTAGCTTTTTTCGACAGATTCATGCTTTATTGATCCTTTAATCGAACTTAAGTCCTTAATCCACTTTCTTTTTTTATAAAATTCGCTATTTATAGGTTTTATCTTTTTGATTGATTCTTCTTTGAACCATTTTCGTTTTACTTTAGTGTACGAAGACCAATCTTCACGATATTCATTTAATTGGTGTTTAGTATCCCTGTAGAAATCAGCCAATTTATGACTATCTGTTATTCTTTCTTTGTTCAGGAATTGTTCATACTCCATTCTGTCACCTGTAATCTCAATATGTTTTGCGAAGGAATAAAACATAGGATAAAGACCGGGATAGAATAATAAATTAGCAATCTTCTTACCTATTGAAATCCGTTTACTAACACTTAAAAAATGAGACACAAAATCACCATATATTTTTCCATCTTCAGTAGGTAGCAATACAGCATTAAAATGAGCCATGTTCTGTCCTTTGAAAGGCAGTTTATGAAACACTTTGCTTTTATATGGTTGTTGTTCCATAATAGGTTGTTCAATCAAATTCTGTTCATTAATAATTTGAGCATATAGTAACCGGTCCTCACCGCCATACTTATAGAAGCGATACCACTCTTCTTCCACAAACTTAGAAATATGAAAATGTTTAAATAAAAAGAATAGTGGTGTATTCTTTTCCATTGACAACTGATAAATTAACAATTGAGGGTATGCGTCTTGAAAAATATACCAATTAATGCTTTCATAGGTTAGATATAGCGATTTTCTTTGGTCTTCACTTAAAAACTGAACATAGGGTTCACTTTGCAAATCTGTCATATTCCACCCTGCGTTTCTTGAAACATAACTTGCTAAAAAAGACCATTTGATTTCTGGAAACTTTCTATAGAAATCCAAGTAAGCTTTTGTTCTTGTCACATTATTTTGATTATGTATTTTTGTTTGCTCTTTAATGTAGTTGACAATTAACGGGATCATGTTGTCAGCCTTTCTTAACTATTTTGTAATAGTATATCCAAATTCATCTTCTTTAAAATTTGGTATAATATTGATGTTGAGGAGGAATAAACTTGAAGTACCCTAAGGGAAGTCGACAAAACCAACATAATTCAACAACAAATCAAGCAAACTATAATAAACTGAATCCCACTCAGTTTGGTAACCGAGGAATGACCCTCGAAAAAGAGTTAAACGAAACGAATAAATTCTATTTAGAAACGAATCAAGCTATTATTCATAAAAAGCCTACTCCTATACAAGTAGTTTCAGTAGACTATCCTAAGAGAAGTGCAGCAGTTATAAAAGAAGCTTATTATCAACAACCGTCTACAACTGACTACAATGGAATTTATAAGGGATTATATATTGACTTTGAGGCCAAACAGACTAATAATAAAACATCTCTACCTTTTTCAAACATACATGAACATCAAGTCAAGCATATGAAAAAAGTAGATGAACATGGTGGCATTTGTTTTTTTATAATTCGATTTAAAATTTATAATGAAACTTTTTTACTTCCCATACGTCCATTTATACAAGTTTGGGAGCAACAATTTGAGGGTAATAGAAAATCGTTACCTTACCAATACATCAAAGATAACGGTTATTTAATTCCGTTCACTTTGCAGAAAAAAGTGGACTATTTAACCGTGGTTGACCGTGTTTACTTCAATGGAGGAGATATAAATGAGCGAAGAAGTTAAAAGCAGAAAAGCTAAAAAACAAACCAAAAAGAAAAGAAAAATTAATTGGAAAAAAGTACTTATATCATTATTAATTATTGGTTTACTAAGTATGTTTGTTGTTGCAGGCGTAGTGTTCTCTTATATAAAGGACGCTCCTGAACTTAATGCAGACGAGTTAAACGTACCATTATCAACCACTATTTTAGATCGTAATGGAGAAGTTATTGCTGAACTCGGTGCGCAGAAACGCGAAGCCATAGAATATAATGAAATTCCTGAAGTACTAGAAAATGCTGTATTAGCTACAGAAGATGTTAGATTCTATGAGCATAGCGGAATTGATTTAAAACGTATTGGTGGTGCCGTCATTGCCAATTTTAGAAATGGATTTGGTTCTCAAGGTGCAAGTACCATTACTCAACAAGTCGTTAAAAATGCTTTCTTATCATCCGATAAGAACTTAAAACGTAAGTTTCAAGAGCAATATTTAGCATTTAAATTAGAACAAGAATATAGTAAAGAAGAAATTCTTGCTATGTACTTAAATATCATTGCTTATGGTAAAGACGTTTACGGTGTACAAAAAGCTTCTGAGGCGTACTTCGGCAAAGAAAATTTAGAGGATTTAACATTATCTGAAGCAGCGCTACTAGCGGGTCTTCCGCAAAGGCCAAATGCGTATAATCCGCATGTTAATCCTGATTTAGCTGAAGAACGTCGAAACACGGTACTTAACTTAATGGTAAAACATGATAAGATTTCTGAAGCTGAAGCCGAAGAAGCTAAAGCCATTAGTGTTACTGATATGATTCAAGAAAGTTATGAATCAGATATTCCGTATGAAGCATTTATTGAACAGGTTTTACGTGAAGCTGGTCAAATTTTAGATGACGAGGTAGAAGTTCACTCTGCTGGACTTACTATTCATACAACACTAGATCAAGATGCACAAAAGCAAATTGAGTATTTATTAAGTAGTGAAGATAGTCCCGTTCAATTTACTGACGAGCAAGTGCAAGCAGGTGTTGCGGCTATTGATACTAAAACAGGTGCTATTCTTGGTTTAGGTGGAGGCCGTAATAAAGAAGGAATATGGGCTGGTGAGAACTACGCTATTATGGGTGGTCGACAACCAGGATCAACAATTAAACCAATTATTGACTATGGTCCTGCTATAGAATTTGATAAATGGTCAACTTATCATCAGTTACGTGATGAAGAGGTCGATAACTATAGTGAAGATGGTTTAAGTAACTTCGATGATCGTTACCGTGGTTGGATGAGTATGCGAGAAGCGTTATATCAATCAATTAACGTACCAGCATTTAAAGCTTTTGATGAAATGAGAAATAATCATTCAGATGATCGTCTAATAGAATTTGCTCGTGGATTAGGCTTACCTTATACAGATACTTTGTATAATTCAGATTCAATTGGGGGGAATCACCAATTCAACCCTCTACAATTAGCTGGAGCCTATGCAGCATTTGGTAATGGTGGTATTTACAATGAACCGCATGCAGTAACGAAAATTGTTTATCCTGATGACCAAAAAGAGATTGAAACGCAACCTGAATCTAATATGGCTATGGAAGATTATACTGCCTATATGATTTCGGATATGTTGAAGGATGTTTTAACTGATGGTACAGGAAGAAGCGTTAATGTAGGTAACCTTCCTGTTGCTGGTAAGACTGGTACAACTAACAATGATTATGACTCTTGGATGGTCGGGTACAGCACTAACTTTACAATATCTGTTTGGACTGGATATTCAAAAGAAAATGCTACTTTATCTCAACAAGATAAGGATATACCGAAAGCTGTATTCGGAAACCTAATGACTCACATGTCAGAAGGTGTCGAAACACCAGATTTTGAAAAGCCTGATTCGGTTGTAGAAGCCAAGGTCGAAAAAGGTTCTAGACCGGCTAAAAAACCAAGCGACTATACACCTGACAGTGAGATTGTTACAGAGTTATTTGTAAAAGGAACTGAACCATCAGAAGTATCAGAAGAATTTGATCAGACAGATCCAGTTGAAAACTTAACTGCTGAATTTGATGAAGAACGTGGTGTTATTGAACTATCTTGGGATCACTCTGCAGCAGATGAAGTAAGTTTCAGAGTTAATGTATCAGTTGATGATAGTGGCATGCAGGAAGTCGCTACCATTAATGAAACCATGATTGTATTTGACGAAATCTCACCTGAAACGTCTTATACCTTTGAAGTAATAGCTTTTGAAGGTGATGAGAACGAATCAGAACCAGTAAGAACGTCTATTGAAACGCCTCCTGAAGAAGAGGAAGACGAAGATTTCTTAGACGACATAATTGGTGACGATGAAGAAGATGAGGATAATGATGGACCTGGAAACGGAAACGGAAATGGCCCTCCTTCAGACGATGATGATGGTCAAGAAGAAAATGAAGATGGTTCAGACGAAGGCGACTCTTCAGGTGATGAGGAAACTGGTGAAGATGACACCGGAGATGACGAAGATGGTACCGGTGATGGATCTGGAGATGGGTCTGGCGAAGACGGATCTGATGAAGAAAATTCAGAAGATGATGAACAAGAATAAAAATAAGACAGAAAAACGAGGCTGATTATTCAGCCTCGTTTTTTCATACGTTTTTGACCTTCTCGGCAAATTTCTAATAATGGACACTCGGGACAGTTTGGACTTTTTGCCTTACAGTGATAGCGTCCAAAGAAGATCATACGATGATGTGTATCGCTCCACTTTTCCTCTGGTACTTTTCTCATCAATGTTTTTTCAACTTCTAATACAGAATCTTTCCATCTACAGATTCCTAGCCGTTTAGACACGCGTTCAACATGGGTATCAACTGCTATAGCTGGTTCACCAAAAGCTACTGACATAACTACGTTTGCCGTTTTTCTTCCAACGCCTGCTAAATTAATTAAATCATTATAGTTTGACGGTACTTGCCCGTCGTGTTTATCAATTAGGTCTGCACTTAATTTGCGAATGTTTTTCGCTTTATTTCGATATAACCCAATCCGTTTAATATCATTTTGAAGCTCTTCTAATGATACTGCTAAATAATCTTCTGGTGTTTTATACTTTTTGAAAAGGTCGGGTGTTACTTTATTAACTAAGGCATCGGTTGCTTGAGCTGATAGAACCACAGCTACTAATAATTCAAATTCATTTGTATGATTTAATTCACACTCTGCATCTGGGAACATTTCTTCAAGTGTATCAAGTACCTGCCTAACTCCCTTTTTGTTTAACATCGACTCCCCCCTTTATTCTTCTAACCAATTATAATACACCGACGTATCTCTTTTTTTAGTAGGCTTCTGTTGGTTAGATTGATTATAATTTGTTTGATTGTTTTCTTTCGCTTCACTGATACTTTTAATGCCTTTTTTCTTCCATTCATTTAAGATTCGGTCGATATAACGGAAGTTTAACTTACCCATTAAAACAGCTTCTCTTAAGGCTGCTTTAATTAGAGCAGGTTTGAATCGGTCATCGTCTAACCAGTAACTAATGGTTTCAATTTCTATTGGTGACAACGCACGTCCAAACTCTTGCTCAAATAAACTAAACAACTTACCTTCCTCGTCTTTTGATTGATTTACTTCTTGTTGGACCTCGTAAAGTTTCTCAATCAGTGGTGTTATAGAATACCATTCGTGTACAACGCGATTGTCATCTTCGTGCTGATCAATGGTTAGTAAACCTTGATTCCTCATTTTTTTGAGGACATTTGATACATCATTTGCATTAATCGACATATATTGCGCGATTTGTTCAAATGACGGTAAAAGGTCATTCTCCTTCTGCCACCTTATAATATGTAACACAACCATTAAATCCACTTCAGATAATCCTAATGACTGATAATCTTTAATTAACCTTGAAGGTATATTGACTTGATCAATAAGAAGCTTCTGATATGAAAATGGTAAGTTCAATGACGTACCCACCTTTGTATTTTTTCTAATAGAAAGAGATGACTCATGGTAAGAGTCATCCCTTTTTTGACTTAAGGATATAATCTGTTTAATAATCTAGGGAATGGAATCGTTTCACGAATGTGTTCAATACCTGTAATCCATGCAACCGTACGTTCAAGACCTAGTCCGAAACCAGAGTGCGGGACACTTCCATATTGACGTAACTGTAAATACCATTCATATGCAGGTCCATCTAACTCATGTTCCTCATAGCGTTGTTGCATTAATTCGAAATCATCAATACGTTCTGAACCACCAACAATCTCGCCATAACCTTCAGGTGCAATTAGATCCGCACATAAGGCAACGTTTGGATTATTTGGATCTGGTTTCATATAGAATGCTTTAATCTCAACTGGGAAGTGCGTGATGAAAACAGGTTTGTCATATGCTTCAGCAATGGCTGTTTCATGTGGTGCACCGAAGTCATCTCCCCAATCGATATCATCAAAGCCTTGGTCTTTTAAGAATTGAATTGCATCATCGTAAGTAATTCTTGGGAATGGCGGCTTCACATTTTCTAATTTGGATGTGTCACGTTCTAATGTTTCAAGCTCTAGCTTACAGTTGTTTAGAACAGACTGAACCACAAATGAAACGTATTCCTCTTGCATTTCTAAGCTTTCATCATGATCCATAAATGCCATTTCAGGTTCAATCATCCAGAACTCGATTAAATGACGTCTTGTCTTAGATTTTTCAGCTCTAAACGTTGGACCGAATGAAAATACTCGCCCTAAAGCCATAGCCGCTGCTTCCATATACAACTGACCACTTTGAGATAAGTAGGCTTCTTCATCAAAATATTTTGTATGGAATAATTCCGTTGTCCCTTCAGCTGATGCACCCGTTAATATTGGTGGGTCTACTTTTACAAAACCTTCTTGATTAAAGAACTCATACGTTGAACGGATAATTTCATTTCTTACCTTCATGATCGCGTGTTGTTTCTTAGAGCGTAACCATAGATGACGATGGTCCATTAGAAACTCTGTGCCATGTTCTTTTGGTGTAATTGGATAGTCTACAGCATCTTGAATGACGTCTAATCCTGTGACTTGTAGTTCAAAACCAAGTGGGCTTCTTGTATCTTCAACTACTTTTCCAGTGACATATAAGGATGTTTCCTGTGTAAGGGATTTAGCTAAATCAAAATCTTCTTCTGACACAGCTGACTTAACGACTACCCCTTGAATAAATCCTGTACCATCTCTCAATTGTAAGAAAGCAATTTTACCACTTGATCGTTTATTATGTAACCATGCGCCGATTGTAACAGTCTCTTCTACATGGTTTTTAACTTGCGATATTGTCGTTTTCAAATTGTTCTCCTCCTCGTCATATTAAGAATATTTTTCTACAAATCGTTTGATTCGCTTAGCCGCTTCTTCTAGTTGTTCTAATGAAGTCGCATATGATAATCGAACATTATCTTCTGATCCAAAGCCTGAACCTGGAACAATGGCTACTTTTTCTTCTTCAAGCAATTGCGCAACCCATTCATCTGTTGTATTAAATGGTGAGGCTTTCACTACTTCTTTGACGTTAGGAAAAAGATAAAAAGCTCCATCTGGCTTAACACAAGTTATGTTTGGAATTTCCACTATCCAATTGTATAACTTATTTAAACGTTCTTCAAAAGCTTTTTTCATATTGTTAATTTCTTCCTCAGAATGCTCATAAGCTGCAATAGCCGCGTATTGAGCAATAGAAGTAGGGTTAGACGTGGCATGAGAAACTAGATTGGACATCGCTTTAATCACCGTTTCGTTTCCAGCGGCATAGCCTATTCTCCAACCAGTCATAGAATGCGATTTACTTACTCCATTAATGATAATCGTTTTTTCTTTTAACGCTGGTGAAATCGAAGCAATGGAGATGTGTTGTCCTGATCCGTAGATTAATTTTTCATAAATTTCATCGGACACAATCCATAAATCGTGCTTGAGTGCTATTTCACCTAAAGCTTCTAATTCCTCTTTACTGTATAGCACGCCAGTGGGATTACTGGGTGAATTCAGTACGACTGCTTTTGTGCTAGGTGTAATAGAGTCCTCCAGTTGTTTGGGAGTCAGTTTAAACTGATTTTTCTCTTCTGCTTTAACGTATACTGGTGTTCCTTCAGATAACTTGATTTGTTCTGGATAACTAACCCAGTAAGGAATAGGCACAATCACTTCATCGCCTTTGTTTAGAAGGACTTGAAATAATGTGTAAAGCGCGTGCTTAGCTCCTGTAGTCACAATTATTTCGTTTTGGCTGTACTCTAACTGGTTGTCTCTTTGAAATTTAGCTATAATAGCTTCTTTTAACTGGGGTAACCCACCAGCTGGAGTATATTTCGTTTTACCTTCGTCCATTGCTTTTTTTGCAGCATTTAAAATATATTCTGGAGTGTTAAAGTCTGGTTCACCAGCACCTAAGCCAATCACATCATGACCTGCTTCTTTTAATGCTTTAGCCTTAGAAGTAATGGCTAGTGTAGTTGATGGTGTTAAGGCTTGAACTCTTTCTGCTAAATTCATAAGTAAACATCTCCTCCTATGTAATCATTTCCTAAAAGAAATAGAATCATATAGTTCACCGTTATCAAATCGATATGTTTGGAAATATAAACGCTGATTTCGTTCATAAATCATCTCCCAAACTACACGATTGTTTACAATACCAAGGTTCATTTCATCTAACTTGCATTGTTCACAATTTGAGGACCATTTTTCTAACATTTCGTCTTCATTTAAACCCTCTTCTTGGTATACATAGTTAACTTCAGGTAGATTTTCTTCTCCCTCTTCCTCCAAATCATATGGAACAAAAGCATATAAAGAGCGTTCATCATCATCAATGCCTTCAATTACGACATAAGAATGACGACCATTAAATAACGAATAAGAATTAGACCCGACTAACGGCGTCTCACTAATTGCTTTATTCAAAGTCTCTTCATGTAGAGCTACTTTATCACCTTGTACTTGATTATAAGTGACCGATAGCACAACTACAAATGTAATAAAAGTAATGCCTAAAATTATTCCAGCAATGAGAAATATTTTGCGTAAATTCAATGTATTCATCCTTTAAAATTAATCACTGCTATTATTATAACAATTCAATATTAAAAATTGTTAGCTTATACATAACTTCTTCTGAATTATTCCCTTTTTAGGTACAACTCGTAATCATCCTGCATTATCGTTATATGGGCTGATACTCCACTTCTTAATGCATATATATCTACCCATTGTTTTTGAAAAAGCTCAATCAACGACCTTATTTCCCCTTTTCTGTTAATAATCGCTACCTCAGGGTCTAACTTTACCAAATCCTCTTCGGTTAGGTTTGCCGATGGGCTATCCGTCAAATAAATCACCTGAGTCTCTTGATTCCATAATTCATGGTTAATAGCTCCTTCATACCAATAACAAATAAAATTACCATTAGATATAGCAATGTGACTACTTTCAGTATCAGGACTATAAATATGATCAATGTAATACTTCGAACTAATTGCAATCCGTTCATTTTTACTGAGGAAATAAGTTTGTTTCTTAAATTCGTCCGGAACTTTACATAGTTCTTTATTGTTTTTAGGTAAGTAAAGATTGTCGACCTCTACATCATTGAGAATCATTTCCAAATTACCACAGTTTTGTTCGTTCACTTTTGAAATTAAAATACCTTTAATATGCTTATCTTCTAATTTCCTTAAATATCTTTTAACTTCAGATTGGCTACTTGAACTTCCAGTATTGATAAGAAAAACCTCATCTTGATTAAGATACATAATGGCAAAATTACCTGATGTTAATGGTTCGAAAACAAGCTCTTCTTCAGCATGAATGGAAATGACTGAAGAGATGAAAATACATATAAACGCAAATAAAATACGACCAATCATGACCCTTCACCTGCTTTTATTATCACTGACTATTATCATTTGTCTTTATTGGACTTATATGACAACCAGTTTTTTGCATCTGAAAAGATACGAAAAGTTCGATCATGAAGCAAAGGTACTTCAGGTATTGATTTTAAGAACTGTTTTCCATATGGTTTAGTCATAATTCGTTGATCTAATACGATAAACAAACCGTGATCCGATTCTGAACGAATTAACCTCCCAAATGCTTGCCTGAACCTTAATATTGCCTGTGGTAACATCCAATGGTAAAATGCATTCTTATTTCTTTCCTCTAGGTGCTTTGCTTTAACCTGGAACATTGGGTGATTTGGAGTATCAAAAGGTAAACGAACCATAACAACTATTTTAAGGGATTCATTATAAATATCAATTCCTTCCCAAAATGAACTCGTTCCTAATAATAAGGCTTTATCTGATTTCTCAAAGAGTTTTTTAAGCTTCTCTCTACTTCCGGTTTGAACGCCTTGAGCTAATAACGGAATTTCTTGATTACGGTCTAACACTTTAATCATTTTGTAAACCGATTTCAACATTTCATAGGACGTAAATAAAATAACTGCTTTATCATTTAATTCTTCAATTAAAGATATAGCAAAGGAAGCTACCGACTTATCAAACTCCTTAGAATCTGTTTGGGTTATGCTTGGGAAATCATTCGGTACATACATACGAACTTGATGTTGAAAATCATATGGAGAAGGTAAATACATACAATTTGTATTTTCACTAAGTCCTATATCATCTAAAAAGGAATCAAAAGAGTGATTCGTTCTAATTGTTGCACTCATTAATATCGTTGGTCGATCTTCCCTAATTATAGTTGACTGAATAAATGATTGAACCTGAACTGGTTCTATATTCAACTGAACAGAATTTTTAGCACCATCTTGGTCAATATCAATCCATCTAGCTTTAGAATCATCTTGTTCAAAAAAGGCAGTTAAAGTTAAACTAATTTCTTCCAGTTCTTCTATGACTTTATTTTTTGTGAGTCGTTTCCAATTATTGTTATATTTGTTTTGTTTTAAGATAGAAATTAATTGAGTTATATCAAGTAACAATTCATTTAATTGTTGTTTTAAATGACCAGATAATATCACATTTAAATGATATTGATCTAAAGAAAGTTGAACCTTTCCCGTATCTGTTAATGAATCTTTTTCAGAATGTAAAAAGAGCACAGCTTGATGAATTGACCTAAAAAATTGATCCGCTGAGTGTTTAAGGCGTTCTACAGCTGTATGTTCAGTTAATTTTCCTACACTGTTTAATACATGAGCAATAGATACATAGTCCAAATACTTACCGAGTTGCTTTTGGACTACTTCTTGCAATCTATGTGCTTCATCTATAACCAAATACTCATAATCCGTTAAACGCTTTGTTTTAAATAAATGGTCTACAATTAAAAAGGCATGATTAACAACCACTACTGATGATTTGCTAGACCGACTTAGAGCTAATTGGAAGTAAGAACCTCTTTGATCGTCTTCAAATGAGTTCTCTCCAGAGATAAATGGCCAAATTTCTTCACCTTTGGATGGCAATTGAATTTCATCCTTATCTCCTGTAAACGTATCAGTTAACCATACTAAAATAATTGCTAAACTAAGTGCTGAATCATAATTATAATCGTCAAATTCCTCTAAGTAATATCGTAATTTAGATAAATTAACATAATGGTTTGGGCTTTTTAAAACGGATATGACATGATTCTGTTTTAATATTTTAGAGATCATGTCCCAATCACGGTTAATAATCTGATGTTGTAATTGAATAGTACTTGTACTAATTAATGTTTTAGAATCGGTGGTTTGAGCAAAATAAATTGCAGCTATAAGATAGCTTAAAGTTTTTCCAATCCCAGTTTCAGCTTCTATAACAGCGTGTCGACGTTCTTTTAATGATTCAACGATTTGGTGCGCCATTTTAATTTGACCATCACGCAAAGAAAAGCCGTCTTGTTCATTAATTTGATCAATAAATTCATCAAACGTCATTTTCTTTTGATCAGAGCCATTACTAAAGTAGGGTTTTAACTTCTTAACAGCAAATCCATTTTCAAAAACAATATCCTTTGAAGTTTTTTTATACCTTTTATGCTGAATATTCTCTTCGACTATTTGTTCAACATCTCCATTAAAAAGGCGTGTTAACGGTAGAATTTGGTTAAGGGTTTCATAAGGCAACCACTCTAACTTATTCAATAATTTAATTAATAAAAGTCCTGTTACATATGCATCTGATAATGCACGGTGTGGCGAATAATGTTTTATATTTAAATAGCTCGTAATATCTTCTAGTTTAAAACTATCGGCAGTTGGAAATAATACTCTGGACATTTCAACTGTATCAATCACAGGTAACTGAAGTGGTTCATAACCATGTTGTATTAATGATTCATTTAAAAAGTTATAATCAAATTGTACTTGATGTGCTACAAAATAAGCATCTGTTAGATATGACAATAATTCCGGAATAATATCCTTAAATTTAGGTGCGTTCTTTACATCTTCGTCTGTCATACCAGTAAGCTTTGTTATAAATGGTGGAATCGGTTGATCCGGTTTTATTTTTGATGAATATTCTTGTACAATTTCTTTATTTTCTACAACGACCAGTCCTACTTCTATGATTTCGTCACCTTTTTTCACCGAGTGACCAGTCGTCTCTAAGTCTACAACGACAAAACGATTCAATTAAAACCCACCTCTTTTCTGTACCAAAAATAAAACTCCCACGCTGGGAGTTACATCATTGTCATAGGGGCTTCTTCCGTCAGCAATTGTTCGATTTCGTTTGATTCATTTAAAATTGCAATTTTAGGCTGATGGTTTAAAGCATCTTCTTTCGTCATCATTGCATAAGACATGATAATCACAATATCACCTTTCTGAACCTTCCTTGCAGCAGCTCCGTTAAGGCAAATGACACCACTATTTCTCTCACCAGCTATTACATAAGTTTCAATTCGTTCTCCGTTATTGTTATTCACTATTTGAACTTTTTCATGAGGAAGTATCCCCACCAGTTCTAATATATCTTGATCAATCGTAACGCTACCAACGTAATTTAGATTTGCTTCTGTAACCGTTGCACGATGGATCTTAGCATTCATTAGTGTTCTAAACATGTTATTCACTCCCATACTTAATAAAGCCGTTATGGTTGAGAATCAAATTATCAATTAGTCGTGCTTTCTGATAATAAATCGCAACCGCAATAATTATATCATGGTTTTTATCAATATCATCTAATAAATTAGGGAATGATAAGCAATCCACATAGTCGACTTTACCTGTAGTGTGTTCATCTAAATAATTTTTAATAATTTCAATAACCTGGTGGCGTTCCCAGTTGGGATTATTCAATATGTATTCTTGCCCCTTTAATAATGATTGGAAAATCTCAGAAGCCTCTGTTCGTTCTGAAGTAGTCAAATTTACATTTCTTGAACTTAATGCTAACCCGTCCTTTTCTCTAACTGTTGAAACAGGATTTAATCGAATATCGAAATTTAAATCGTGGATTAACGCGTCCACTACGGCGACTTGCTGTGCATCTTTTGAACCGAAATAGACTTGATCTGGTTGAACTATATTAAATAATTTAGTTAAAACCGTAACGACACCCTCAAAATGCCCAGGTCTAGAACTACCACATAAGACGTTCGTTCGCTTAACGACATTCATTTCGATGGAAAGCTCATTTGGATACATCTCATCTACCGAAGGATAGAACACGACATCTACTCCGTCATTAGTTAATATATTTTCATCTCTTAAAAAATCCCTTGGGTATTGTTCGAGATCTGAAGATTGATTAAATTGAAGTGGATTGACAAATACACTTACAGCGACAACATCATTATGTTTTTTAGCCTCTTTTATTAGTGCTCTATGCCCTTCGTGTAGGTAGCCCATCGTCGGTACAAAACCTAATGATTGTCCCTTTTCTTTTACTGAGTAAATAAATTGTTTCATTTCAACAATTTTATCTATTACTTTCATTTCGTTCCTCCATATAATCCCTTGAGTGCACCTTCATCTATAGAATAAGTATGTTCTTCCTTTGGAAATTCAGCTTCCTTAACTTCTTTGATATAAGAAGTTAAGGCTGAGTGAACCTGTTCATTCAAATTTGTGTATGGTTTCACAAATTTAGCTAATCGTTCTACCCCATACTGTAATAAATCATGATAAACTAATACTTGTCCATCACAGAATTTACCAGCCCCAATGCCAATTGTCGGGATGTGAACTTCTTCTGTTATGATCTTAGCTAATTTCTCTGGAACACACTCTAGCACTAATGCAATAGCACCTGCTTCTTCTAAAGCTTTTGCATCTTCAATTAATCGTTTTGCATCTTCATTTGTTTTCCCTTGAACCCGGTAGCCACCCATGACATTAACAGTTTGTGGTGTTAAACCTATATGAGCAACAACAGGAATACCTGCTTTTGTTAAAGCATT
The DNA here is from genome assembly GCF_052246295.1 of Piscibacillus sp. B03. Classification (NCBI taxonomy): domain Bacteria; kingdom Bacillati; phylum Bacillota; class Bacilli; order Caryophanales; family Bacillaceae; genus Piscibacillus; species Piscibacillus sp. B03. The sequence continues at coordinate 74,704 of NZ_JBQQCO010000005.1, forward strand.
TACTTGTTCTAATACCTCTTGTCCACCCTCAAGTTTTAATGCTTGAGCTCCTGTCTCTTGAAATAATCTCTTAGCATTCTTCAATGTGTCTTCTAACGAGATATTGAATGTCATAAAGGGCATGTCAACGACTGTAAATGTATTTGGTGCACCACGTTTAACTGCTTTACCATGATGAATCATATCTTCAATCGTTACTGGAATGGTTGAATCATATCCTAAAACTACCATTCCAAGGCTATCTCCTACCAAAATCATATCAACTTCTGCTTGTTCACTTGCTTTAGCAGAAGGATAGTCATATGCAGTCATCATAGCAATCTTTTTTGACTCCTCTTTCAATTTTAAAAATGAACGATGCGTTTTCATCTAAACACCTCTCACCAAAGAATTTCAGCCGAATATAAGTGGTGGATCTGATTATCTTGGTCCATTACCATTAAGGCTCCATCTTCGTCTATTCCAAACACTTTAGCATCCCACTCGGACTGAGTTTTAATTGTTACCCATTCACCTAGTTTGTAAGCATAACTTTCCCACTTTTCTTTTATGGTGGAAAACCCATCTTCAATAAATAGATCAAATTTAGATTCTAATTCATTTAACAAGTCTTTTAATACAATATTTAAATTAAAGAGCTGATCTGTTTCTATGTATAAAGAAGTTGCCTTATTCTTTTCGGATTCAAATAAATCTTGTTTCTCATGGTTCATGTTAATACCTATGCCGAGTATGATGTATTCAACAGCATCTTGTTCTGCTTGCATCTCAGTTAAAATACCTGCCAATTTTTTCCCGTTTATAAATAAATCATTTGGCCATTTGATTTTTATATCTATACCTCTTTTTGATAGATAATCAGCAATCCCAACAGCAGCTACTAACGTCATTTGAGAAGCACGTTTAGGTTCCACACCTTCAGGCCTTAAAATTGAACTGAACCATAACCCCACTCCATCTTTTGACTCCCAATACCTACGCATACGACCACGACCTTTAGTCTGTTCCTTAGCGACAACGACTGTTCCATGCTCTGCTCCTTCACGGGCAAGGTCATGAGCTACAATTTGAGTTGAGGTTACTTGCTCTTTATAGACTAGGTTTTGTCCTAGCCATTCGGTTTTTAAATTCCATCTAAGGGCTGTTTCTGATAAATCATGAGGAGTTTCTACAATTCGATAACCTTTATTAGTAACCCCTTCGATTTGATAACCTTCCTTTTTAAGGGCATTCATGTGTTTCCAAATAGCAGAACGAGAAACTTGTAATTCTTCCGAAAGTTGTTGGCCAGATATGTACGGCTGTTCATGATTTGATAGTAAATCAATTAACTTTTTTCTTGTACTTTCCATTCCCTCACCCTACTTTCAATCTCATGTCGATCGTTTCTAAGCTCACCTATTACAATCAATCTCTCTATTTCAGTTAAGAAGTTACCGATCCATTTGCCTTTCTTTACATGGTCAAACCATTGAAGAAGGTCTTGGCCAGAAATCACGATATCACTTCTAGACTTAATAGGGAGCATTAGATAACGTTTTTCAAGCTCTTCTATTGATGGTAATGGCGAGTCTAATAAGCAAATAATTTGATATAAATCTTTCATTTGTTTACCTGATTTATATAAAACCCAATCTGATAGTCCTTGGTGCTTGTATAAATTATAGCACTCTACAATATGTATTGCTTGGCGTTTAATTTGATTGGATACTTTATACGTCTTTATCCATTTTTGTAATGATACCTCGTAATCTAATAAGTAAAATAGGGCAAACATAACGCCAGGATGGTTTAATGGTTGATTAAAGTCTATTTTCTTTAATTCGAAAAATAGCTTATTGTTTTCATTAAATATTGGTAAAGAACCGTACATTCCTGAATCATCGATGACTTTTAGAGCGGCATTTATATAAGGTTGAGTGAAAAGTTTCATCATTTCATCAGTAATTCGTTCCACCGATATTTTGTTAAGCAAATGATGTAGTTCTTTAATAGCATCCGTTGTATCCAAGTCCATATCAAAATTCAACTGACTGATAAAACGCACGCCACGAAGCATTCGTAACGGATCTTCCTCAAAACGTTCCTGTGGTGAACGAACCGTTCGAATTAATTGTCGTTCTAAATCCTTTTTACCCTCAAATGGATCTAAAATTTCTCCATGACGATTCATGGCTATGGCATTAATAGTAAAGTCTCTTCTACTTAAATCCAAATTAATATCTTTGACAAATGACACTTCACTCGGGTGACGGTAATCCTGATAATCGCTTTCTGTTCGATAGGTGGTGACTTCAAAGGATTCTCCATTATGTAAAACTAATACCGTACCATGTTCAATGCCGACTGGAACAGTTTTAGAGAACACTTGTTGAACCTCTTGTGGAGTCGCGTTTGTTGCAATATCAATATCACCTATTTGACGATTCACTAAATAGTCTCTTACAGCACCACCAACCAAATAACTTTCATATCCATGTGCTTCAAGCTGCTTCATAATAGGTTCTGCTTTTTGAAAAGGTTCTTTTAACATGATTTCCACCCTGCATTAGCTATTTAATAACTGATCGTATATAGCCTCATACTTCTTTACAATTAATTGAGAATTGAAATTATGAAAAGCATATTCTTTAGCATGTTTAGAAAAATCATTCCATAACTCATCGTTAGATAATAATCTAATCGCCTTACTTGAAATATCTTCTATGTTACCAACTTCGCATACATAACCATTTCTTCCATCTACTATAACTTCTGGTATTCCTCCAACATTTGTACCAATACAAGGAACCCCACTAATCATTGCTTCTAAAAGTACTAATCCAAAACTTTCTTTTTCTGAAAGCAAAAGTTTTAAATCACTTATATTCAATAAGTCATGTACGTTATCTTGTCTTCCAAGAAACAGAACATCTTGGTCCAATCCAAATTCTTGCACTAAATTCCTAATACGCAAATGTTCAGGGCCATCCCCAACTAGTAAAAGTTTAGCATCCATACGCTTCTTTACTTCATTAAAAACTCTCACAACGTCTTCTACACGTTTAACTTGCCTGAAGTTTGAAATATGTATTAACACTTTCTCATGTTCACTGATCCCAAACTTATATTTCAAATCTTCTTCCGTTAATGTTGCTTCCTTCACAGGTTCAATAAAGTTATACACAACATTAATGGGTTTTTGGACCTGAAATGCCTCTTCAGTTTGTTTCTTTAAACTTTTAGAAACAGCTGTCACTTCATCGGATTCTTCAATCGCATAACGAATCATATGTTTAAGATTATTATCAACACCTAAAATTGTAATATCAGTTCCATGTAGAGTTGTCACAATTTTAACTTCACGTTCTGCCATTTGTTTGGCAAATATAGAACAAATCGCATGTGGTAAAGCATAATGCGCATGAATAATATCTAATTTTTCCCGATCAATAACTTCAGCTATTTTACTGGCTAAAGCTAAATCATATGGCGGATTCTTAAAAACGGGATAATTTGAGACTTCTACTTCATGAAAGTAGATATTAGGATATAGTCTTTTTAGTCTAAACGGCATGGTCGTTGAAATGAAATGTACTTCATATTGTTGTTCTGCAAGTTGGATTCCTAGTTCTGTAGCAACAACACCAGAACCACCAACTGTTGGGTAACAAACAATACCTATCTTTTTACTCATCGTATCTTACTCTCTTTTCTTTAATTGCACGCCAGTCTAACCAGCCACTTCCAAGTCCCCTTATTAAAATTTCAGCAGAGGCTTCATTTGTTGCTAATGGAACCTTATACACATCACATAAACGTAGTAATGCTGAAACATCAGGCTCATGAGGTTGGGCTGTTAACGGATCTCTAAAGAATATAATCATATCCATCTCGTCATCAGCAATTTTGGCGCCTATCTGTTGGTCTCCACCTAACGGACCACTTTGAAAACGATGAATGGTTAAACCTGTTTCATTAGCAATCATTTTTCCGGTCGTGCCAGTTGCAAATAAATCATGCTCGGTAAAAATATCCTTATAGGCTGTAATAAAATCTATTAAATCTTGCTTCTTTAGATCATGAGCAATGAGTGCAATATTCAAAATAAACACCTACTATTCCATTAAATTTTCTAAACCGTATACAAAATGGTCAATCTTCATAACCTCTTCCACTGCAAATTTAACACCACTCATAAATGATTGGCGATCAGTCGAATTATGATTAATCGTAAGGGTTTGTCCACTTTGACCAAATATGACTTCCTGTTGAGCTATGAACCCTGGTAATCTTATGCTATGGATATGCATCCCATCTAACTCTGCACCTCTAGCACCATCCATCGTTTCATGTTCATCTGGATGACCTTGCTTTTGTGATGTTCTCACTTCCCTAATAAGTTGTGCTGTTTTAACAGCTGTACCTGAAGGAGCATCTAACTTTTCATCGTGGTGCTTTTCGATAATTTCAACATTAGGAAAGTATTTAGCTGCCATTTGAGAGAAACGCATCATTAATACTGCACCAATAGCGAAGTTCGGCGCAATTACGATTCCTGTTTGTTGACTGCTACTTAATTGCTTTAATTCTTCCAACTGTTCTTCAGAGAAACCTGAGGTCCCAATTACAGGTCTTATGTGATTATGTAAAGCTAATTTCGTATGTTTATATCCCGTTTCAGGGTTCGTTAAATCAATGAACACATCTGCATTCAATCGCTCGAATGCTTCTACTGCATCTGTATAAATTGGTGCATCTAAATTAGGTAATCCATCAACTTCTTTAATTGATTGCCCATTATGTTTACGGTCAATACAACCAACTAAATTAAAGTTCTCCGTATTCTCAATCATTTTAAGGGCTTCAGTTCCCATTTTCCCTCTTGGTCCTGCCAACATTACGTTAATCGTGTTAGTCATTATCATTCTCCTTTTTCGTCCATCTATTTTGATCTCGCTGTTCAATTTTAGACATACTTATATCAAACGCTTCAGATAAATCAATATTTAAAGAATTAGCAAATGTAATTAAAACAAAAAATAAATCACCTAATTCTTCTTCAATGAGTTTCTCGTTTTCAGAACTCTTCTTTGGTTTTTCTCCGTAATAATGGTTTACTTCTCTGGCTAATTCACCTAACTCTTCTGTTAGCCTTGCTGTCATAGCTAAGGGTGAAAAGTACCCCTCTTTAAATTGACTAATAAACTCATCAACACGTTTTTGCATTTGTTGAAGATCTTGTTTTGAATTTGTCATGATAATCACCTTTCTAATTGCCTATCCTAATGGTAGCTAAATCCAACTATTTTGACAAATCTTTTATTTTATATTGAACCAAAAATATCCATTGACTATAATATTTAAAGTGCTTTCTTTTTTAGGAGGGGTAAAATGAAATATAACATTAAAGTTAAAAATACAATATTTATATTAATTGGGTCAGCTATATTTTCATTTGGAATTGTTAACTTTAATATGGAAAACAATTTAGCTGAAGGTGGATTTACTGGTATCACCTTATTGTTGTACTTCATGTTTAATATGGATCCGGGTATTATGAACTTAGTATTAAATATACCAGTATTTTTTATTGGGTGGAGACTTTTAGGCATCACTACTTTTATTTACACAGTGATGGGGACCTTTGCTGTCTCAATTTTTTTATGGATTTTTCAAATTTTCCCTCTAGAATTTTCATTAAGAAATGATATGACATTAGCAGCTCTATTTGCAGGAACGTTTATTGGAGTAGGTCTTGGAATCATCTTCCGTTATGGTGGTACGACTGGTGGCGTTGATATTATTGCGCGTCTCGTTCATAAATATGTTGGGTGGAGTATGGGACGTACAATGTTTTTATTTGATGCCATTGTTATTGTTTCTTCTATAATTTTATATTTAAAACCAATACAAGGGATGTACACATTAGTGGCTGTATTCATCGCAGCACGTGTCATTGATTTTATCCAAGAAGGAGCTTATGCTGCTCGAGGAGCTATGATTATATCAGGAAATAGTGATAGAATTTCTGCTCACATATTAAAGCATATGGATCGAGGCGTAACTGTTTTGCATGGTAGTGGAAGTTTTACTGGCGAGGAACGTAATGTACTTTATTGTGTGGTAGGAAGAAATGAAATTGTTAAGCTAAAAGAAATTATTAATGAAATTGATCCTCATGCATTCGTAGCTGTAACATCAGTTCATGATGTGGTTGGCGAGGGCTTTACATTAGACGAGAACAAAAAACCGATTGCTTAAGATCAAGTTCACCGGTAAAGCGAAACAATTTGACGAAGCAATATAATTGAAGCCGAATGTTAGGCGTAATTTAACTAACATTCGGCTTCTACTATGTTGAAACATATTTTCTATCCCTGGCTTTATTTTTATTTAATCATTGTTCATATTTAAAAATATGAATACAAAACGGAGTAACTCCATTACTGCAACAATGGCTGCTGCAACGTAAGTCAAGGCAGCTGCGTTTAACACTTTCTTCGTTTCAGTATGCTCATTACTTGTAATAATACCAGAGGAAACTAATTGATCCATAGCTCTGTTAGACGCATCAAATTCAACTGGTAATGTGACAAGTTGAAATAATACAGCGAATGCCATGAATACTATACCTATACCTACCAAACCTGTTGCGCTAAAAATAATACCACCTATAATTAAGAAAATAGACAAGTTTGAACCAAGGTTAGCCACCGGCACTAGAGCATGTCTAAATCTTAAAAATGCATAATCCTGAGCATCTTGAATAGCATGTCCTACTTCGTGCGCTGCTATTGCTGCAGCTGCTTTTGAATGTTGATGATAGTTGTGTGAGGAGAGTCGAACAACTTTCTTTCTAGGATCGTAATGGTCACTTAAAAAACCCTTTGTCTCCTCTACATTCACATCAAATATTCCATTTTCCTGAAGAATTCTTCTAGCTACATCTGCACCTGACATACCTGAAGAGTTAGGCACTTTCATGTATTTTTTATAAGTATTCTTTACTTTACTTTGGGCCCATAAAGGTAAAATTAAAAGTATCGCAAAGTATATGAGAAAAGTTCCCATCCCCATAGTGTCATTCCTCCATTTCTGTTTCTATATAGTTAATTTTATTCATTTCTTTGATTTTTATCAATAAAATTGCTTCCATTTTCATAGTGATGGTAACGTTTCCAAGCGACATAGCTTAAAGTAGTTAATACACTTCCAAATACAATCAAAACTGTCATAAATAAACTACTTATGGACGAATGGTTCAATACAATCATCATATCTAAGATATTAAACATATTTAACACTCCACAAGCTTTTTTATATTATATGACTTATGGAGTTGTTTTCGTGCGTTGTACCATCCCAAATTTATAGACTAACCAAATAGATAAAATACTTAACCAGAATGTAAAGTATCCAATGTGGGACATATATTGATTTAATGAACCATAAATAGGCATCATACCGTAAACATAGTCAATCACATCATTATGTAATGTCCATATCGCTGCAATTACTACGTGAATTAATTCAATTTTATAAAAGGATGCATACATTAATCCTTGAATAGCCATAGCACCGTGGGAAACAATTAACATCAAACCAGCTGGTGTTGTTTGACCAATTTCAATAAATGTTAGAATGTTCATTACAACTGCCCAAACTCCATATTTAAAGAGTGTTAACATAGCTAGAGCTTCAAATAATTTATAATTCTTTCCCATTAAAAAACCAATTAATACGATTACAAAAAACAATGATGCAGTTGGACTGTCGGGTACAAATGGGATAAAGTGAGTCGGAGTTCTTACGAGTTGATACTCATACCATATGTAACCATAAATCGTACCTAATATATTAATAATTAATAGCAATATCAAAAACGTACGATCCATTAAAATATATTTTAGTTTAAATAACATAGTAATCACCTAATTATATTAAGAAAGCTGACTTGTGATCACAAGTCAGCTTTCAATCAAATTTGTTACTCTTCTGAGTCTTCACCTTCACCTGCTGCAGCTTCATTCGTTTCTACAATGAATTCAGCAAGATTATTTAACTCTTCTTCTGTACCATCAAATTGATTCGCTGGCATTTCACCAATACCATTTTGCGCGATATCCTTAATTTGATCGGCATTATAAGGAATCCCAACTAATGATGGACCTAAGCCCGGATTACCTTGTAAGGCATCACCATGACAAGATAAACAGTTATTAGCGTATACTTCATAACCTGGATGTTCTTCATCGATTTCAACATCCGGCACTGCCTCTACTGAGTATTCAGCTCTTTCTTCCCAATCAACATGAGCTGCTGATTCATAAGTTAACCAAATAGTAGCTGCAACACCTAAGATCATTAAACCAGTCGCAATAGGACGCTTAGAAGGTTTACGTTCTGGTCCTACATCTAAGAATGGAGCTAATAATAGCGCACCAAACCCTAGACCTGGAATGACTACAGTACCAATAACAACATACTGTGCTGCCGCAAACTCATATTTCAGTAATTCATAAAGGAATAAGAAATACCAGTCCGGTAATGGTATATAAGATGAATTATTTGGGTCGGCCTGTTGCTCTAATGGTGAAGGCGCAGCTGCTACTAAACATAAGAAACCAATTAAGAAGACAGCACCAACTAACCATTCTTTTAATAAGAAGTTAGGCCAAAAAGCTTCCGTTCTTCCAGGATATTCTGAGTAATCCTTTGGAATTTTGTTTCGACTTTCTTTATCAGGAACACGGGAGTCCCCGACGAACTTCATTCCTTTACCTCTTTGCACTGTGTTCCCTCCTTTTCATGACATGGAATTAAATCTTATAGTGGTCCAGAAATACCTTGTCGTCTAATCATAATAAAGTGTGCACCCATTAGTGCAAACAGTGCTGCTGGTAAGAAGAATACGTGAATTGCAAAGAACCTTGCTAATGTCTTTGCACCTACAATTTCTGGATCACCAGCAAGTAGTGTTTTCAAATCTCCACCAATGTATGGAACACTTTCAGCAATTTCTAATCCTACTTGTGTTGCGAAGAATGCTTTGTTATCCCAAGGTAATAAATAACCTGTGAAACCTAAACCAAGCATTACAAAGAATAATAGTACACCTACAACCCAGTTTAATTCACGTGGTTTCTTATAAGCACCTTGGAAAAATACACGTAATGTATGTAAGAAAATCATTACGATTACAACACTAGCTCCCCAGTGGTGCATACCTCTAACAATTTGTCCATGAGCGACTTGAGTCTGTAAGTATTTAACTGATTCCCATGCATTAACGATATCTGGAACGTAGTACATTGTTAAGAACATACCAGATAAAACTTGGATCACAGTTACGAAAAACGTCAGTCCACCAAAACAGTATACGAACGCTGAGAAATGGTGAGCTGGGTTAACATGCTCTGGTACCTCATGGTCAGCGATATCTCGCCAAATAGGCGTAATATCTAATCGCTCATCAATCCAATCATACAACTTATGAAGCATCTATTACGCCTCCTTTCTTGATTTCGCTTTACCTAGTAATAATCTTCCATCTTCAATCTTGTACTCATACGCATGTAATGGTTCTGTCGGTGGTGTATTAGGTAAGTTTTCACCGAGCTTGTTATATCGACCATCATGACATGGGCAGTAGAATTCATTTTGGAATTCTTCCTTAGCATTCCAGTCAACTACACATCCTAAGTGAGTACAAACAGGTGATAATGCAAGAATTTCATCATCTTCTGTTTTGAAGATCCATGCCGTACGGTCTACTTTAGACTCGTACCAACCATCAACCTGGTCGATAGAGAATGTTTTACGTTGTGGTTCGCTAGTAATCTCATCCACGTCCATTACATAAACAAAATCTGTTTCCTTCTGACCTTGAAGTAAAGGATCAATCGCAAAACCAACCATCGGCGCAACCATAGCTGCTCCCATGAATCCTCCCACACCAGTTAGTGTGTAGTTTAAAAATTGTCGACGCGAAACTTGGTTTTTCTTATCAGTCATGTCTTTCCCCCCTCTATTCATCAATTACAACGAACAGGGTATTGATGATACACATATTTATTAGGACAATACAATGATAGCGTAATCCTGAAAAGCGGTCAATAAAAACCACATTTTAGATGAAAAAATGTCATAATTAATCGGACCAGCTATCTTGGATTAGCATTTTAATTTCTTGGACTTGAGATTGGATAAATTGTTGAGCCTCTTGTTGATTCAAGTCCGGAGCACTCATTCCAGGAAGCCATATCAACTCTGCATCTACATCTCGGTCAATCTTTCTCATCTTACTATCTGAAGTTATGAGAAAAGTATACTTGAAAGGTTGTTGATTAATATGATTGACAAAACCTTTCAACCTAGCTTTTTCTTCTTCAAGTATTTTGTCTGTTTTCAAGTAGTAATATTCAGGTAAAACAAAAACTCGTCCTTTTAATTCACCTTCAATTTGATTAACATAAAGTTTTATTAATTCCTTCTGAGTTGATAATTGTATTAAATCTTGGTCCGTATTAAATGAATAAGGTATGATCGGTAAAATGGCAGTATCAATATACTCCTTAGCTTGAACATACTGTTTAATGTCTGAGCTTTGATATTTCATGTTAAAACTCCTATTAAGATTTGTATTTTCTTTTTTCTTTTAATTTATTTAATTTTTCACTCCATTTATTAAATGAGTGAACATCTCCAGAGTCTAAAGCAGCATCGATCTTACTTTTTAGTAAATGTATTTCTGATAGACGAGATGATTCTTCTATAAAGCGTTCTAATAATATATAATCGTCATTTTCTAAATAATAATCATCAGGTAAATATGGGTTATCTTCCAACACTTTTGCGTATTCGATTGATTGCCTATTTCCTTCAAACTTTACTTCTATATATAGTTTTTCATCGGGATTTAGTCTAATATCGTGAAACGCCTTATCTACATCTGTTGTAACCACATGATCCTTATAGTATCTAAACGGACGTTTTTCATCATCGTCAGTTGCGATTATTATACTACGTGGACACAAATGAGCTTCAAAAATAAAGTGTACGTTCTTGAGTATATTTTCTCGCTTCAGCATATACTCAAGTAACCAAACCATTTCTCTTCTTTCTGTCTTAAAATTGTCCAAGTACCAATTAATAAAGAGCCTTTTTTGATTTGTCGTAACACCCATATCTTCACCCTCTTTTAGATTCCACCCTGCAAACGATGAATAAACTCTTTGGTGTCATGATCTTCAGGGTTTTGTTTTAAGTAAGACTTTAATAACTTTATCGCTTGTTCCATTTGACCATCTTCAATAAGGAAGTAACCATATTCTTTCAAGAAATCGGCATCATTATGATAAGTCAATTGTGCTTTTTCATAAAATTTCTTAGCCTTATCAAACTCTTCTAGTTCGTTAAAGACTTGTCCTGCTTTCCAATCAAGAATTTCTGGGTAAGGTTCAAATTTCATAAGTTCCTCAACAAGTTTCTTAGCATCTTCCCAATTCTCATGTGCTTCATAAATAGAGTATAATTCTGAAATTGCTTTTTCATGGCTTGGATCCAATGCTATGGCTTCTTTTAAGTTACTTTTTGCTTCTTCTATATTATTTTGTTTCAATTCTAGTTGAGCTAAACTAATGTACATGTCAATATTGTACTCATCTTTCTTCATACCCTGATTTAATACGTCTTTTGCAGAATCTAATAATCCCTCTTCCTCGTAGGCCTTTGCTAAATAAGGGTAAACACTGGTGTAATCTGGATCTAAGTCAATAAGGTCATTCCAAGCTTTAATAGAAATATCATATCTGGCTAATTGATATGCTGTATACCCATACTTAAACAATTGATCAGGTTCTTTCAACTCTAGCTCTTGATAAAATGTTAAGGCATTTTCCCATTGACCAACTGATGCATAGGACTCTGCTAATCTTTCGTGAATATTAACAAATGGGAATTCCCCTTCATGTGACTCTAACATCTCATAATGCTCTAAAGCTTTGTGAAATTCACCGTTATGAAAGGCTAATTCTGCTATGCCAAAGTCGATATAATAATTTTCAGGTTGTAATTCTTTGGCTTGCATAAGTTTCTGCTCTGCTACTTCGCTTAACCCTTGTGACTGATAAATATCTGCAAGAATCATTAAGGCATTGATATATTCTGGGTCGTCAGGCTCAATACTCTCAATTAATTCAAGCGCTTCAGTATCCATCTCTAAATCGATATAAATATCTGCTAATTGGAATTTTATTTGATGGTCATTAGGATAGGTTCGATGTAATTCTTCAAATAACCTCCTGGCTTCTTCAAGAAACCCCCATTGTTGTAATAATTCCGCTACTGAAAATTGTTCTTGTTCACTGATTTCACTCGCATGTTCCATTAAATGGTTAACCGCTTCATTTACATTGCCAGCATCATATAGATCTAATGCTTCTGCTATGGGATCCATTATTTCTCCTCCTGCCATAAATGATTATTTCAAAATCGATGTTAAATCATCGAAAAAATTTGGATAAGACACTTTAATGCAATCACTATCCTTAATGGTTACAGGTGTCCTAGTTATTAATGAGGCAATAGCCGCCATCATTGCAATTCTGTGATCACCAAACGCTTTAATGTCTGCCCCGTTAAGTGGGTGACCTCCCTCTACGACTATACCATCATTTATCTCTTTTATTTTTGCACCAAAACTCTTTAACGTATTAACCGTTGTATTTATTCGGTCTGATTCTTTATGCCGAAGCTCCTCAATGTGATTTATAGTCATAGAACCGTTCACTTGTGTGGCAACCAAAGCTAATAAGGGGACTTCATCTATAAACTTGGCAATTTCATGCTCATCAATTTTAATTGGTACTAAACTCTCTGTATAACGAACATGAATATGACCTATAGGCTCATCACCTTCATAACTAGTTATTTCAGTTTCTATATTTGCACCCATTCTTTTTAACACATCTATAAAACCAGTTCTTGTGGGGTTTAAACCAACATTCTGTATTGTAACTTCACTTCCCGGTGTTATAGTTGCCCCGGCCAGCCAAAATGAAGCTGATGAAATATCGCCAGGTACATATACATTAGAACCCTTCAAATCTTGTAAACCCTCAATTGTAATGTTATTACCTTTTCTTTGAATAGACGCTCCGAAGATTGGTAACATACGCTCAGTATGATCACGTGTAATATTAGGTTCAATGACGGTAGTATTGCCTTCTGTTAAAAGACCAGCAAATAAAATAGCTGATTTCACTTGAGCACTATCAACTGGTAGTTTATATGTAATTGGATTAAGCTTCTTACCCTTTATATTCATAGGTAATGTCCCGTTACTTGAATCGATTAATGCTCCCATGTCAGCTAATGGATCTATTACTCGGTTCATAGGTCTTCGGCTTAAGGAGTCATCACCTACCAATTTCGATTCAAAAGGTAACGTTGATAGGATTCCACTCAATAATCTAACAGTTGTTCCCGAATTGCCCATATCAAGCTCATTTTTGGGTGGTGTAAAATGTTGTACTCCCTTCCCTAGTATCCTAATTGCATGATCTTTTTTTTCAATTTGAACATCCATCTCTTGAAAGGCTTTAATAGTTCTAAAACTATCCTCTGATTGTAAGAAATTATAAACATTTGTCTCTCCCTTTGAGATTGCACCCAGCATGATGGATCGATGGGAGATAGATTTATCCCCTGGTACTTCTATTGTGCCTTTTAAAGCCCCTTGTTTATTTATTAACGTTTTCATTTACTTCATTCCCTTAGTACATCTTTTCCATAAACCCAATTAAATATTGCCTTATTTCATTAGGTTTTAATTGTTGTACGAATGGACTACCGACATCTTTTAAAAGTACGAAGTGAATATGTTGGTTCACTGTCTTTTTATCATTAGTCATCTTCTTTAATAATAAATCAATGTCCTGTTCTGAAATAATATCTATTGGGTAATTTAAATGTTTAATCCATTGCAATAAGTCTTCTGTCAAGAACTTACCGTGTAAGCCTTGTAATTGTTCTGAAGTATATAAAGAAAATAACATACCATACATGACACATTCCCCATGTGTATGAGAAGTAATCGCTTCGATAGCATGACCTAACGTATGACCTAAATTAAGATACTTCCTAATATTAGATTCTTTTTCGTCTTGCTCTACTATTTGTTGTTTTACCTTGATTGAATCAATTAATAAATCGTCAAAGTTATTAGTAGTTAAATCAATCCTGTTCTCCATTCTTTGCCTGATATAATCTAATAAGTGATGTTTTGATAAAAATCCATGCTTAACCATCTCAGCAAAACCCGACCGAACTTCTTTTTCAGGTAAAGAAAATAGTGTTTCAGTGTCATAAACTATAAAATCAGGTGCGTAGAAGTTTCCAAGGACATTTTTTGTTTTTCCTAAATTAATGGCCACTTTTCCACCTACACTGCTATCATGAGCAAGTAATGTTGTTGGTGCTTGAATAAACGAAATACCTCTCATATAAGTTGAAGCAACAAAACCAGCTAAATCCCCGACTACTCCACCACCTAAAGCAATGATGGCGGAATGTCGATCTGCATTCTCTTTTAAAAGAAATTGTTGAAGTTTTTCATAAACAGTTAATGATTTAGATGCTTCACCTGGTTTAACAGTATATGACTTTACAACAAATGATTTTTCCAAGCTAACAAGAATATCATCCAAGTAATACTTTGATACATTTTCATCCGTAACAACAAAAACTTGGCTGTAGCTTTTACCTTTTAGGAAATATGAAAATTGATGCCTGATCCCTTTCCCCACGTAAATAGGATAAGGTCTTTCACTTGAATTCACAATAATCTGTTTCATTAAAAATGAAGAATCCTTTCTCTATGCTTTTTAACCTCTTCTTTTAATTGATTAATCGTATCTGATGTGAACTGTTCTAAAAGGGCGTTAGCGACCTCCCAGGCAACTATATGTTCCATGACAACTGAAGCAGCAGGTACAGCACATGAATCTGATCTTTCAATACTAGCCTGGAAAGGTTTTTTCGTATCAACATCGACACTATTTAGAGGTTTATATAACGTTGGGATGGGTTTCATAACCCCTTTTACTATTATAGGCATGCCAGTTGTCATACCACCTTCAAAACCGCCTAATCGATTCGTCTTTCGATAATAACCTTTATCCTCGTCATATGCAATTTCATCATGCGTCTCACTTCCACGACGATTAGCCGCGTCAAACCCAACGCCAAACTCTACACCTTTAAAAGCATTAATACTCATAACACTTCCAGCAATGCGTCCGTCTAACTTTCGATCATAGTGGACATGGGATCCAAGGCCAGCCGGAACACCTTCGACGTGTACTTCTACAACACCACCAATTGAATCTCCATCTTTTTTAGCTTGGTCGATCTGATCCATCATATCTTGTTCTTTGCTCTTATCTAATGTTCTTACAGGAGACTCGTTCGAAATATCCTTCTTCTCTTCTATCGTTAAAAGGGGCTGGTCTTCAGCTTCTATATTATAAATTTTCTTAACATAACCTAAAACATCAATGCCTACTTCTCTTAGGATTGTTTTAGCAACGGCACCAGCTGCCACTCGAGCAGCCGTTTCCCTTGCAGAAGACCTCTCTAGGACGTTTCTCATATCTCGATGACCATACTTCAAAGCACCATTTAAATCAGCGTGCCCAGGACGTGGTTTGGTGATTTGACGTTTGATTTCCGTTTCATCATCAATCGGATCTTCACCCATAATATGAGTCCAATGTTTGAAATCGTCGTTAGAGATGACAAGGCTAATTGGTGAGCCTAGCGTATAACCATGGCGAACACCACTCGTAATATCAACCAAATCTTTTTCGATTTTCATGCGTCTGCCCCTACCATAACCTCCTTGCCTACGAATTAATGACTCATTGATATGATCTTTCAATAAATTCATTTGTGCTGGTACACCTTCAATAATCGTAGTCAATTGTTTACCATGTGATTCTCCAGCCGTTAAATATCGCATCATGACACCTCAACTAATTTAATTTTTTATAGAAGAATGTTTTAATTGGTTCAAAATTATGGTCTTTCGGTCTAAATAACTGCTCTGTACTGCCTACAAATAAAACCCCATTCGATGATAATGATTTATTAAATTTATGATATACACTTATTTTAGCTTGTTCAGTAAAGTAGATTAAAACGTTACGACAAACAATTAAATCAAATGACTGTTCATACTCATCCTCTAAAAGATTATGTTTCTTAAAATGAACAGTTTTTTTAATGTCTTCGGATATTACATATGTAGAATTTGTCTTTTTAAAAAAACGTTCCCGTTTGTCTTTAGGGGTTTCATCAAGAGACCGTTCAGAATATACGCCTACTTTTGCTTGTTCAATTGCTTCTTCATCTATATCAGTTGCTAAAATAGAAATATCTTTCAAATCATAGAAATCACTTAACATCATAGCAATCGTATAAGGTTCTTCCCCAGTTGAACACGCTGCACTCCAAACTTTAATATTCTTTTTCCCACTCATAATTCCTAGTAAGATATCCTTTTTTAAAATTTCCCACCGATTATAATTTCTATAAAAATGAGAAACGTTAATTGTAATCCGGTTCATAAATTCTTTCATAAGCTTGTGATCTTTTTTAAGGGCTTGATAATAGTCTTGAAAATTATTATATGAACGTCTCTCTCTTAATGACGTTAGTCTTCTTTTCATTTGCTTTTCCTTATAGAGGCTTAAATCTACTCCAACATCTTTATAAATCCATTTAATAAATGATTGGTAATCATCCATTCCCCAACTCTCCTCTTTATCCATCTATTACTATTATAAAAAATGTCGAATACTAAGGCTATTATTTTGAATAAAATAAGAAAAGCGCAAGTACCCATTCAACCACGGATAAAACCGACTATGCTAAGGTATAGGAAAAAACGACAATCTTCAAAAGTCGATGTTACCTTAATCTATCTTTTAGACGGACATTCACTAAATGGTTGGGTGTATTGCGCTAGACATTACTAAAACTAGAAAAAGGCCTTAAACATAAGGCCTTTTTACTGATTAGTAAATCCACTGATCTTGATCTTTATTGTAAGAAACTAATTCCTCTTTGTTGAAGAATAAACCAATTTCGCGTTCTGCAGATTCAGGTGAATCAGAACCATGAATAACATTTTTACCTACTGTTAAACCGAAGTCGCCACGAACTGTACCGATATCAGATTCAGCAGGGTTTGTAGCACCCATCATCTTACGAGCTGTAGCAATTACGTTCTCGCCTTCCCAGACCATTGCAAAAACAGGTCCAGAAGTAATGAATCCAGTTAGCTCTCCGAAGAAAGGCTTGTCCTTATGTTCACCATAATGCTCTTCTGCAAGTTCTGGTGAAATTTGCATTAATTTTGCTGCAGCTAATTTAAATCCTTTTTTCTCGAAGCGTTGCACAATATCACCAATAAGGTTACGTTGTACACCGTCTGGTTTAACCATAATGAAAGTTTTTTCCATGTTTTTTCACCTCTATAAATAATTTGTAAGCCGTCAAAAATTTTATCAAAGTTTAACCAAAAAAACAATTATTTATCAAATTTTAAAATCGTCTTTTTCCTAAATATTGTGCAACTTCATCTAAGTACTGTTTAGGTTCTAAATTAGGTAGTTGTTCTAAAGCAGTCTTTGCTCTATGTAAATACCTCTGACTCACTTCATATGATTGTTCAATTGCTTTAGATTGTTTAATCTTTAAAATTATTTCTTCAATTTGTAAAGGGTGTTCCTCTTCATTAAAGTAAGCTTGAACCCCTTTTAATATATTTTCATCTTCACTCATTGCATAAAATGTCGGAAGTGTAATATGTCCACTCAACAAATCGCTGCCAACTGGTTTTCCTAACTCTTTCTCAGTGGATGTAAAATCGAGTATGTCATCCATAATTTGATATGACATACCAATATTGTATCCATAATCCTTAAGCAGGTTTTCAACTTCACTATCAACACCAGAGGCAATAGCACCCATTTGAGCACTCGATTCGATAAGAAGAGCTGTCTTTCTTTTAATTCGTTTAAAATATGTAAAATGGTTTTGATCTAAATTGAACTTATCTCTAATTTGTTCAATTTCCCCAATACAAAGCTCGTGAATGGTATTGGATAACACAGAATGTAATCGGTGATTCTTAAATGGTTTTAACAACTCTAAAGTTCTAGCAAAGATATAATCTCCTGTGTATACAGCAGTACCATTATCCCATTGCTTATTAACAGTTGGTTTACCACGTCGCAACATTGCATGATCAATAACATCATCATGAACTAACGAAGCCATATGTATAAGCTCTAATGCTACGGCAACATCAATGATTTTGTCTTGATTTTCACTTCCAAAACGTGATGATAACAACACAAAAATAGGACGAATTCTTTTTCCGCCAGCTGACAACAAGTGATTGGATGCTGATTGAATCATGGAACTTTCGGCTTTTGTAACACTTTTTATTTTCTTCTCTACTAGTTGTATATCTTTATTGACATATTTTAATGCAGTAGCGATTTTCATGTATTTCACCTTTATGAACTTATTTTGATTTAATTCCTAAGTGCATTGCTGCCGCACCCAATGCATAGCTTTTTACTTTTACAGAACTAAAGCCTACACCTTTAAACATTTTAGCTAGTTCATCTTTGCCAGGGAAATTTTTAGTTGATTCATAAAGCCATGCGTATTCATCATAACTTTTTGCAAATAGTTTACCGAATAAAGGCATGATATGTTCAAAATAAAAGAAGTATAACTGTTTATAAACTGGCAATGTAGGTTGGGATGTATCGAGACATACGACTTGGCCTCCAGGTTTAACGACTCTATACATTTCTTTTAAAACTTGATTATAGTCAGGTGTATTCCTCAAACCAAATCCAATCGTGACATAATCAAATTGATGGTCATCATATGGTAGGTTCATGGCATCACCATGCTGTAATGTAATGTTATTTATATTACGCTCATCTACTTTCTTCCGACCGACTGATAACATGTTTTCACTAAAATCTAACCCGTAAACATAACCTTCTTCACCAACCGCCTCAGACAGTGCAATTGTCCAATCACCAGTACCACAACATACATCAAGACATTTAGAACCTTTCTCAACGTTCATTTGTTTCATAACATCTTTTCGCCAAGCTACGTGCCTTTGAAATGAAATTATCGAATTCATTTTGTCATAACGTTTATAAATTTTTTCAAACACTGAATGTACTTTTTCTGATTTAGATTGTTGATCCATTTTAACTTTCTCCTGTATAACTCATCTTATTTAATCTGTTAATTCGTTCATTAATCATTAATTCTGTTGATGGTTCTTTTGATTTTAACAAATCTAGCCAAACGCTTTGGCTCTGGTAAACTAATGAAGTGACTAGTTCACTTATCTTCTTATTTTTATATTCAGTTAATCCATATAGATCAATTACAGAATTAAATAAACCACAATGCACAGATTCAATTTGATCCAACTGACTGTTTAGATCCGAAGCTTCTGAATGTAAAAGAGTCATCTTAAGTTCATTTATTTCTTTTATGTACTTTATAAAATGATACAACTCATCTAAATAATTTTGTTCAGAAAGTATTCGATAGAAATACGAACTGTGAAAATCACCAACTAACACTTGTAATTGATTTGTCTGATTTCGTTTCTCTTCAGATGATGAGTTGAATTTTAATTCGATTAAATCATGTATATCTAAAGATAATTGCATATGTAATAGTGCATAGAATAAATCGATATGCTCCGGTTGGCCACTTTCTTTTAATAAATCCTGAAAATAAAATATTTGCTTCTCAGATAGGACTGAATTATAAAAATCTTCACTTATGTATGGATGTTTAAACACTTTTATAAACTCTTTACGAATTTCATTAGTTTCTCTATTGATCACATATATCACCTATTAATTGTGTAGACATAAAATTCCCTATATCTCAGTAATATTGTAGCACGTAATGAGCTGATAATCTAATCACAGCAATTATTAACAATATATTTTATACGAAAAAAGTTAAGTCTATTAAATGTCCTCAATAAAATAATCTTATAGAAAAATAAAAGAGGAGGGTTGCCCCTCCTCTGTTGCCCTATGTATTGCTTTATTTTACAGCATCTTTAAGGGCTTTACCTGGTTTAAATGCAGGTACTTTGCTTGCTGGAATGTCGATTTCTTTACCTGTCTGTGGGTTACGACCCTTACGAGCAGAACGCTCACGTACTTCAAAGTTACCGAAACCGATTAATTGTACCTTTTCAGATTTCTTTAAAGAACCTGTAATAGATTCTAAAACTGCATCAACAGCTTTAGCTGCATCCTTTTTAGATAAGTCCGCTTGATCAGCTACTGAATTTACTAAGTCTGTCTTGTTCATGTCTTTCACCTCCTCTCAAATTTCAAATTATCAGATAATACCATTCTAACCACATTTAAACAAAAATACACTGAGAATGCAACAAAATACTGCATTTTGTCCCAGTTATACCGACTTTTTTGAGTTTAGCATAATTTTCTAGCCGGTTATTTGCATATTACCACATAAATAGATTATATAGCAAGGGAAAATCGCGTCAAATAAGCATTTTAAAAGGTTTTTTACCTACTTTTCTTCTATAAATCATACCATTCTACTATCTATAAACCAATATTTTACGTTAATCACTCCTATAAAAAAAAGCGCAATCACCCTTTTAACCATCCAGCGGTTGGGCGCATTGCGCTAGATAAAACAATCTAAAATAAGTGACATTATTAACTATAAATTTTTAAAAACACTAGAGCAATGTAGAAAATACAAAATAAAAAGCGACTTAAATGTCGCTTTTATAAGATGATGGCGATTAAGCCACCGTTACCTTCATTTATAATTCTTTCTAATGTCTCTTTTAATTTATATCTTGCATGCTCTGGCATTAACGTTAGCTTAGCGTGAATACCTTCCCTCACAATTGAGCTTAATGAGCGTCCAAAGATATCAGACTTCCAAATTGATAATGGATCTTCCTCAAAGTCTTGCATTAAATATCTGACTAGTTCTTCACTTTGTTTTTCAGTACCAATGATTGGAGCAAACTCTGATTCCACATCCACTTGAATCATATGAATCGATGGAGCGACTGCTTTTAATCTAACTCCAAAACGAGGTCCTTGTCGAATAATTTCAGGTTCTTCTAGACGCATATCTTCTAATGCTGGTGTTGCAATTCCATATCCAGTTTGTTTAACCATCTGTAGTGCATCTGATACTTGATCATACTCTCTCTTAGCATCAGCATAATCTTGAAGCAGTTCAAGCAGATGATCTTTTCCTCTAATCTCTACGCCAACAATCTCTTTTAATACTTGATCATATAACTCATCTGATGCGTGTAGGTCAATTTCTGCTACACCTTCACCCATTTCCATACCAGAAAGATTAGCATCTGTGATGAAATCATAATCATAGAAATCTCCAACAACACGATCAACATCACGTAGTCTCTTGATGTTTTGAACTGTTTCTTGGATAGCACCTTGGAATTGTTTTCTTAACCAATGATCCTCTTTTAAAGCCATTACCCAACTAGGTAGGTTAACATTGACTTCAAGTACTGGAAACTCATATAGCGCTTCTCTTAAAATATTGTAGATGTCTTCCTCACGTAAATTCTCAACTGAAACTGGAAGTACTGGAATGTCATATTCTTCAGCCAGCTCATTTCTTAATTCCATTGTTTCAAGCTCATGAGGTCGGCTTGAGTTAAGGACCATAATAAATGGTTTACCAACTTCTTTTAACTCTTCTACAACTTTTCGTTCTGCTTCAACGTAATCTTCTCGAGGTATTTCACCAAATGAACCATCTGTAGCAACTACAATACCAACTGTTGAATGCTCTTGAATAACTTTTCTGGTTCCAATTTCAGCTGCGTCATGAAAAGGAATTGCTTCTTCATACCAAGGTGTATGAATCATTCGTGGTCCATTCTCATCTTCAAAACCCTTTGCGCTCTCTACAGTGTAACCGACGCAATCAACCATGCGAACTTTTACGTCTAATCCCTCATCTACTGAAATCTCTACGGCTTGATTCGGGATAAACTTAGGTTCAGTCGTCATGATCGTGCGACCAGCAGCACTTTGTGGTAATTCATCTTTTGCTCGCTCTCTTTCCTCTTCACTTGCGATGTTCGGAATAACTACTAAATCCATAAACTTCTTAATAAATGTTGACTTACCTGTTCGGACTGCACCTACAACTCCAAGGTAGATATCACCGTTCGTCCGTTTCGATATGTCATGAAACACGTTAAAATTTTCCATTATATCCCTCCGACCCTGTACAATATCGTACACCTATTATTCGATGCAATATTAATTTATGATGTTGTCCTACTCAAATATGACTTAATTCTAAAAAAAATAGAGATTCTAATAAAATTTAAATAGAATCTCTACAATAAGCTTATTCATTTGTTTCATTATTATATTCTTTAAATATAATTTCTCCGTCTTCTAATATCATTGGTGGCGAATATGTTGGGACAATTGGATATTCGTCAATTAAAAGATCCCGTAGATCACCATCATATTTTTCAATTCCTTTTTCATCTAACAGTTTATACACATCAGGTCTATAGTCTACTAATGGTTGGCCATCAACACTAATTATGATTTCTAGTTCTTCTCTTGTGTAAGGGCTTCTAACCGTTAATGGTTCTCGACTACTTAAAGCTTCATGGTCAAGTTTAAAATAATTTTTAAATAACATCTCACCATATGGTGGATATAAGCTTTCATTACGATAAAGATTAATTTCATAGTTTACAGAACGCAATTCTTGATTAACACGTACATCAGAGACTTTAACAGTCGTTTCATCTTCAGGGTCTAAGATTACATAAGAATAAGCTCCCCCACGTTCATATGAGTTTGCAGGTGGTTGTCCCATAATATTTGCTTCTTTTAATTTACTAAAATCAACAGGATATTTAATAAATAATGGTGTGTCTTGATCTCTGTTTTTAATTGGTAGGAGACCATTATTTTGATCCCTATATTGATGCACTGCTTGCTGTACTTCTTGTAGTTGCTCATCATTAGTCGGTGTTTGTTCTTCCCTTTGACTATCAGGGTATAAACAAGCCGATAATATTAACGTCATTAAGATGATTGTTATTAATTTCAACTTCATTTTAATACCACCTATTCTGGAGTTGGTCCGCTAAAGACAATAAAGAATATGATTAAACTACCGACAATTAGTAGAGAATAAGCTAATATACTTATAATAACTCTAAAAAATCCATATAATTTATGTCTAGCAAGTAATATTAATACAGCTGATAAAACTAATGCACCCATTCCACCAAAAGATATGTACATTCTCATCATTGGATCGATCATCTATATCAAGCCCTTTCTCTATTTCTCTAGATGGTATTATAGCACATCTAATAGAGTAATTTAGAATAAAAACTTGTAAATCATGTTAACATTCAACAGATTCAAACAAAATAATAAGAGGTGCATGGGGCTCTGCACCTCTTATTTATAGACTAAATTCCTCACAAAAGTAGCTCATATTGACTGTTGCATAATATAGTATGACTCATAGTGCATCCCGAAACTTCGCTTGCCCATTCTTACCCTATTTTTTGAATAGCTGCTGCAAAGTTTGTTGGTCTAATTGATGACCCTTTTCAGTAATCATCTTCACAATTCTGTCTTCTTTTTGTTTGCTTAATGGCTTATTTGCCATCATTGCCAGTTGTCTAACCAAATTACGAACGGTTCTTTCATCTTTGAAGTTCGCATTTTGAACAGACTTTGCAACATTCATAACTTCATTAGGGTTAATATTTGCTTTCTTTTTTAAATGGTCAAAAATGTTTTGTTGGAAATCTTGAGACATATTCGGCTCCTCCCTGAGTTTGCATTCGTAATACTATATGCAAAACAAGGAGGGCTGTTGTGTGTGTTTAGCGTCTAATTTTATAAAAATGATGCTAAATCTTCTAATTCTTTAGTTTTACTACGATTCATTAAATTGTCTACAACTTGCTTAGGGTCTTTTTCATCAAACAATAACTCATAAAGACCTTCAGTTATAGGCATAGGGATTTCTAATTTCTGAGCTAATTGATAAGCTGCTTTGGTAGTTCTAACACCTTCTACAACCATCCCCATTTGATCTAACACATCTTGCAGAACGTAACCCTTACCAAGCATGTTACCTGCACGCCAATTTCGACTGTGTTGACTTGTGCACGTGACAATTAAATCCCCTACACCTGTAAGCCCTGCGAATGTAAGAGGATTAGCATCTAATTTTGATCCTAAACGTGCAATCTCAGCTAAACCACGAGTAATAAGTGCAGCCTTTGCATTATCACCATAACCTAAACCATCTGAGATTCCTGCTCCAAGAGCGATAATGTTTTTTAGTGCTCCACCAATTTCAACACCTACGACATCATCATTCGTATAAACTCTAAAGTTTTCATTCATAAATAAATCTTGTGCAATCTCAGCCGAGTTCATGTTATAAGAAGAAACTGTTACAGTAGTAGGCTGTTTTAAAGCTACTTCTTCTGCATGGCTTGGTCCAGATAAAACAACTAGTCGATCTTGTACATTGTCACCAAGTTCATCAACAATCATTTCGGAAATTCGTTTATGTGTTTCAGGCTCAATTCCTTTTGATGCGTGAATAATCGTTTGATCATTCGTACTAAAAGGTCTTAATTGTCTACAAACTTCTCTTATTGCTTTAGTAGGAACGACTAATAAAATTGCTTTTGCACCATCAACGGCATCTTTCATATCCGCATCGGCAACAAGGTTAGAAGGGAGTTCGACGTCAGGTAAATACTTAGAATTCACATGATGCGTATTTATTTCATCAACTTGTTCTTGTCTATGTGACCAAACTCTAACATCATGGCCATTATGTGCTAACACCAAGGCTAAAGCTGTTCCCCAACTTCCAGCGCCTATTACTGCAATTTGTCCCATTTAACCATTCACCTCTTTATTTTCTTTGTCTAGCATAAATTTTAATTGGTGTTCCAACAAAACCAAACGCGTCACGAATTCTATTTTCTAAGAAACGTTCATACGTGAAGTGCATTAAATCAGGATCATTAACAAAAACAACAAATGTTGGTGGCTTTGTGGAAACTTGTGTCGTATATAAAATCTTTAGCTTCTGTCCTTTAATTGAAGGTGCAGGGTTCATAGCCAGTGCATCTTCAATGACTTCATTTAATAAATTTGTTCTAACTCGTTTAGAGTGATTTTCACTAACTTCGACTACCATCGGTAATAGTGTATGAATGCGTTTTGTCGTTAAGGCTGAAAGGAAAACGATCGGTGCATAAGATAAAAATTGGAACTGTTGACGGATGTCATCTTCAAATTTCTTCATCGTGTCTTGTTCTTTATCAACAACGTCCCATTTGTTAACTACAATAATAATTCCTTTACCAGCATCATGCGCATAACCAGCAATTTTCTTATCTTGTTCAATTATACCAGTATCAGCATCAATAACGACTAATACTACATCACTTCTCTCAATTGCTTTCAACGCACGTAGAACACTATATTTCTCAGTGGATTCATATACTTTGCCACGTTTTCTCATACCGGCAGTATCAATAATCTTAAAGTCTCTCTCATCTTTTTGGAACTCAGTATCAACCGCATCCTTAGTAGTGCCTGCAATATTACTGACAATAACGCGTTCTTCTCCCAAGATGGCATTAACAAGTGAAGACTTTCCTACGTTTGGTCTTCCGATTAGGGAAAAATTAATTCTGTCGTCATCTTCCTCTTCACCATCTTCTTCTGGGAAGTGTTTAATCACTTCATCTAGCAAGTCACCTAACCCTAATCCATGAGTCCCTGAGATTGGATAAGGCTGTCCAAAACCTAGAGAGTAAAATTCGTATAAAAGGTCTTGCATTTCATAGTTGTCAATCTTATTAACACCTAAGACCACTGGTTTATTAGATTTATATAAAATTTTAGCTACTTCTTCATCTGCTGCTGTAATTCCTTCTCTACCATTCACTAAGAAGATAATCACGTCTGCTTCTTCAATCGCAATTTGTGCTTGTTCGCGCACTTGAACAATTAGTGGTTCGTCACTGATATCAATGCCACCTGTGTCGATGATATTGAATGTTGAATGCAGCCATTCGGCTTCAGAATAAATTCGATCTCTTGTTACTCCTGGTGTATCTTCAACAATCGAGATACGTTCACCAACTAAACGATTAAATATAGTTGATTTACCAACATTGGGTCTACCTACAATCGCTACAACCGATTTTTTCATCTCTACTTCATCCTTTTATGTAAACTAATACATGATCTTAACAAATAAAAAAGTGGCATTGCGCCACTTTTTTATTAAACGGAACTGAGCGGCTCAACTGATAGATTTGATTCATTATTGTTTATGCTGTTCCGTAACATATTTAGCTGGTGAGGGCGCTCATAATTTTCCGTTAAGTTTATTATCCGTTTACTTTTTTAAGTCTTTAAGGCGGTCTCCAATTAAGTCACCTAATTGAAAGCCTTGTTCCTCATCTTCTTTTTGATACTTCTTGAGTTCAACATTATCTTGTTCTTCTTGCGCTTCTTTTATGCTTAAAGAAACTCTTTTGTTTTTCTCACTTATATCTAAGATTTTAACTTTTACTTTTTGCTCTTCTTTTAATACTTCTTGTGGATTGCCAATGTGCTCTTTAGAGATTTGAGAAATATGAACAAGACCTTCTACTCCTGGTTTAATTTCTACAAATGCTCCAAAATTAACTAAACGTTTAACTTCACCTTCAACTATGCTTCCAACGCTGAATTCCTTTTCAACACCACCCCAAGGACCAGGTTGAGTATCTTTTAATGAAAGTGCAATACGTTCATTATCACGATCTACCGATAAGACTTTAACTTTTACAGTTTCACCTTCACTAAGAACATCTTCAGCTTTATCGACATGATCATGTGATAATTGAGAAATGTGAATTAAACCGTCTACACCGCCTAGGTCAACAAATGCTCCAAAGTTAGTTAGACGTTGTACAGTACCTTCAACAACCGCGCCAGGTTCTAAAGTACTTAATACTTCTTTCTTTTTAGCATTTTGTTCATCTTCAACTACAGCACGATGTGATAAGATAGCCCTTTGTTTAGACTCATCCAGTTCGATTACTTTGACCTCTAAAGTTTGACCTTTATAAGGCTCGAAGTCTTCTACATAATAAGCCTCAACATGAGAAGCTGGCATGAATGCTCTTAAACCGGCATCCATGACTAATCCACCATTTACTACATCAATAACTGTAGCTTCAAATACTTTATTTGAATCAAATTTTTCTTCAAGGTTTTTCCAAGCTAGCTTTTGGCTCAGCTGCTTACGAGAAAGAACAATTGCTTCATCTTCAAGTTTAGTGACTAATAACTGTACTTCTTCACCTTCTGATAAAACTTCATTAGGATGTTCTACATGTAAATGAGATAGTTCAGAAATCGGAATAATTCCATCAAACTTAGATCCGATATCAACAATTACTTGTTTATCTTCAAGTTTCATTACTTTCCCAGTTACTTCGCTTCCTACTTCTAATGTTTGTTCCATTTGATTTTCATGATTTTCGCTCATATCTTCTTCCTCCTTAAGCTTTGAAACTACCACTAACTATTGTTAATAATTTCATCTTAACATGAATCATCTATTTTCTTCTAATAATCGCTTAATATGATCCATAATTTCATCCGTCACTTCTTGAGCTCCTGGTTTTTCTTTATTCAAGGATTCAAAATTAATGGGTTGTCCATATACAACTTTTAATTTGCTAAATTTTTTATATGTACCAATTATAGCACAAGGAATAACAGTTGCATCTGAACGCATAGCAAAAAATCCTGCTCCAGCTAGTCCTTTTTTTACTTCTCCATTTTTACTGCGAGTTCCTTCAGGAAAAAGTCCTAGTGCATTTCCTTCTTCTAGTAATTTCAAACCATTTCGTAGTGCGTTTCGATCCCTCATGCCTCTTTTAACTGGAAAAGCTCCTAAATTAGTTAAAAGCTTGCCAAGCCATGGCTTCTCAAACAATTCTTCTTTTGCCATGAAATGAATGTCTCTTGCGCTTGTGATTCCCACAACAGGTGGGTCAAAATTTGAAATGTGATTTGAACAAATAATGACTGGCCCATTTTTAGGGATATTTTCTTTACCAATCACTTTAATTTTAAATAATAAACGAAAGATTAGACCAACTACTGTTTTGGCGAATTTATAGAACATCTTTCAAGCTCCCCTTTATTTCTTTGAATTTACAAGAGACATAATAGCCTCTGCTACTTCGTCAATAGATTTACTAGTCGTATCTATCTCAACTGCATCCTCTGCTTTAACTAATGGGGCTACTTCTCGTTTAGAATCAATCTCATCACGACGTCTAATTTCTTCTTTAAGTTGTTCTAAGTCCGACTCAAAACCTTTCTCTAAGTTTTCTTTATGTCTTCTTTCAGCACGTTCTTCTACAGATGCTACTAAGAATACTTTGATTTCTGCGTTTGGTAACACAAAGGTTCCGATATCTCTTCCGTCCATCACAACATTACCATGATCTGCAAGCTCTCTTTGCATGTCTACAAGTTTTTCACGAACTTTACCGTATTGTGCTACATAGGAGACATTATTAGTAACATCATGGTTACGAATATCACTTGTAATATTTTTACCATTTAAATAAACCTCTTGGCCATTGTTAGTATTTTCAAAAGTGATATTTACGTTTTCTGCAAGTTCACCTAATGAATCTTCATCATGAACGTCCGTATTCGTATTTAGCGCCATCCAGGTTAAAGCACGATACATCGCACCAGTATCTATATAAACATATTCAAGCTTTTTAGCAATCATTTTCGCAACAGTACTTTTACCTGCAGCAGCAGGTCCATCAATAGCAATACGCATTATTCTATTCCTCCATAATCTTGATGTTAACCATTAATTTTTCGACGTTGTTCAAGTTGTTTTTCAAAACAATATTTAATGATCTGATCTCTTTGTTTCTCATTCAATTTTAAAAATTGATATGTAATTTTAGCTGGTTCTTGATTCTTAGCTTCAATTAATCTGATTAATTCTACATCAGCAATAAAATAACTGTAATGGTTAGAGTTATATGGCAACACAATCGTTGCTTCCATCACATCTCCAGGTTTATAACCTTTGTGCTTCTCATCATCAACGACGGCCAGGCCTCCACCACTTATATCAAGAGTTCTTGTTATTAAAGGGGGAAGATCTGAGGACTTTGGTTTTATAGCTACATCCAAAGATACATCTACCCTTACATATTCTCTTCTTTGTATTTTTTGCAATTCATATTTAGATGGTTTAAGCATTAATAAAACGGGAATTTTTAACTTCTTTCTCCCTTTGATTTCAGAAGTGAACTGATAAACGTTACCATCATCTCCAATATATGATACGTTAAACTCGGATCCATCCAATAATAATGTTGTTCGTCCTGTCTGTTCATTCACTGGGTAGTCTATACAAAGATAATGTTCAGTAGTTTCGACAATGCGACACTGAAAACGCCCTTCTGACTCGCCATCTTTAAAGGTTTCTATTGTTAGTTTCATTCCTACTTTAAACATGGTTATATTCCCCTTCCCCGTTTTCAGATACTATTATTATGGCAAAAAAAATGAAAAAGGAAAAGACTTAAATTGTCTTTCCCTTTTTCAACT
Source organism: Piscibacillus sp. B03 (assembly GCF_052246295.1). Lineage (NCBI taxonomy): Bacteria > Bacillati > Bacillota > Bacilli > Caryophanales > Bacillaceae > Piscibacillus > Piscibacillus sp. B03. The sequence continues at coordinate 104,511 of NZ_JBQQCO010000005.1, forward strand.
TAGTTAATCCCATAAATTTGTTCTGATTGTTGAAGTTTTTCGACCTTCTCTTCAAAACCATCACTTGCGTTGATATATACTCGGTATGTTTGATCATTTAAAACCCCTAATAATTCATAACTTAGGACTAAATCTCCTATATCATTTTCAATTACCGCTTCTCGTGTTTCCATAATTTCAATATTTGGATTGACAACGTCTAAGGCTTCTTCTTCTGAAAGGTTTTTCGTAAAGTCTACTTCACCTCTCGTTGTTGTGTTTACAATATAATCTCTCGCGCTTAGTCCAACGATATCACCATTATCTAAAGCTACCTTAACTTGTAAGCTATCTGGATAATAATACACACCATCATCAACTCTTACAAAACGAAACACACCAACTTTTTCATACTGAGAACTTTCCACCACTTCTATATTGTCATATCCAATTCCATTTAGTAATTCCTTAGCTTGATTCATAGCTTCATTCAAGCTTATTTGTGCCTCACCCATTTCACGCGTTAACATGTAAGAAATCATATTTGCCCCTTGTTGAGTAAGTTCAGCATAGCCATGAAGTTCACCAGTATCAAAGGAGACATTGTACATTGGAATATTTGAACCTTTCCCTGTTGTTGTGATGTTCATATCAACATTTTCATCGAGTTCAAACTGTTCTGTTACAAACCCTCTTACTTCTTCTTCGTTATATGTTTTACCATCAAACTGAATTTCTTCACCCTCAGATTTGCTATTTAAATTAAAGACACCACCATTGTCCGTGCTATTAAATTGGTCCGAGTTATCCTCAATGGTTTCTAGTCCATCCAGAATGGTGTTATCACCTGGTTCATTTGTGGCTAGTGCGACTTCTACATCCATCCACCGTAACCCTTGGTCTAAAACTTGGTGTTGTACAGTTCTTAACTCCTGTTTAATAGTACTTGAACTATCATGTAAATCGTTTAATAAACTTAACTCTTCCTCTGTCAATGGATTTTCATCAAGCCCTCTAACCGCTACACGATAGGAGAATTCACCTATATTACTTAAAAACTCTTCTGTTTTATTAAAAGGTAATAATGTTAATGGTAATTGCCCTACATCCGCTTGAGCTTCAGATGAGATTTTCCAAATTTCCGTTAACTGTGGTGATAAATTCTCAGGTGTATTCATTGCTAAGACAGTTCCGATCTTATCGTTTAGTAAATCAATACGATAGGTTAAATCATGAAAGGCACGCTGATAGTTATTTTCTGCTTGTACTAAAACTGCATTCTTTTCTTGGTGTTCTTGATAACCATAAACTATCGCACCTATAAACCCAATCAACATAACAATGTATAAGATCCAACGTACCATTGGTTATCCTCCTTCCTATCTACAAAATATATGTTTTCCAATTTTCTTAATTTGTGGTCGTGACCATATCCAGTCTGAGGTGGCTGTATCTGGATTGAAGTAGTAAATAGCCCCACCTGATGGATCCCATCCATTTATCGCATCCATTACCGCCTCTCTAGATTGTTCATCTGGTTGCATATAAAACTGTCCATCTGCCACTGCAGTAAAGGCTAATGGTTCAAAAATGATTCCCGAAATTGAATCAGGGAAGGTAGAGTCCTCTAATCGATTTAATATAACAGCTGCAACGGCTACTTGACCTGAATAAGGCTCTCCTCTTGCTTCAGAATATACTGCTTGAGCCATTAGCTGAATGTCGTTTTGAGAAAACCCATTGGGAACATTAGTTGCCGTTGGTTCTTGGGGTTGCTCTTGCTGTTCGGCTTGACCTTCACCTTGTTGCTGACCTTCCTGCCCTTGACCTTTCTGTTGTTGTTCAGTTTCTCCTTGACCTTGACCACCTTGTTGGGATTGCTGTTGTTCTGACCATGGGCGCTTCTGACCACCATAGTGGGTGAACTCACGGCCCTGATTAATTTGTTCTTGTACCCATTGTTTGTCATACTCTGAAGCCTTTACTAACATGTCCTTAGTTTTTTGACCCACAAACCCGTCCACTTCCATACCAAACTCATATTGGAAGTTTCGTACAGCCCAGTATGTGCCCCAACCAAATACACCATCGATTTTACCGTTATAAAATCCAATATACTGAAGTCTTGATTGAAGTTCTATGACGTCTTCACCAACAGCACCTTGTTGAATTACTTGATCTGTGAAAGCTTCTGACGTTGGAACTTCACTGTGTAAACCTATAGTTAATCCAATAGCTAACCCAATAGTAATTAAGATTCTTATTCTAGCCAATGTAGTAATTCCTCCTCATACAAACAATCTGTGCCCTATTATCTTTTGTATTTTTATGGTTAATATTCTTACAAAATAAAAAAGCTGTCAGATTTTCAAGTGACTTTAAATAAGAAGCCTATAATTAGAGTAATTATTTATGGAGAATTCATCGATTTATAGGGGAAAATTTTAATTTATAAGGAATCTTTAAAATAATACAGAAATATTTTATTTTATTGGGAAGTTAGATCAATTTTTGGGGAAAACAAAAACTCGAACTAATTATCTAGTCCGAGTTTGTGATTAATTAAAAATTATAACTTTGTACCCCTGATGCAAGCATGACAGCTAGTTTCACTCTAGCTTTTTTACTATCGGAATCACTACCTAAAATAACACCTTGATTAATAAGGTCGTAAGCACTGCCCTCATAATCATAAGTTGGATAGACAGCACCCTCTTCTGAAGCTGTGGTAATAACAATAATAATCCCGTCTTCTAAACATTTTTTGATCGCTGGCATCATTTTTGGTGGAACTTGCCCTCTACCTACACCTTCAATGATAATTCCTTTAGTTCCAGTCGTTCTAAGCGTTTCTAATAATGTTCCATCTGCATCAGTATAACATTTTACAATATCTACTTTTGGGAGTGGTTCCTTAACCGGATAATAATCTCTTTTAATCGGCTTTTGAAAAACTTGCACTTCATCATTATCGATAATTCCCAAATAACCGAACCCAAAAGAATTAAAGCCTTGTATATTACTAGCATGTTCTTTTTTAACATACTTAGCAGCAAAAATTCGTTCATTAAATACGACAACTGTGCCGCAATGATGTAAATCTTCACTACATGCTGAGTATATTGCGTGTCTTAAATTGATATAAACGTCACTACCTAAATCTGAAATGGATCGTTGTGAGCCAGTGACAACCACCGGCCGATGATCTTTAATCGTTAGATCCAAAAAGTAAGCTGTCTCTTCCAATGTATCAGTCCCATGAGTGAGGACAACACCATTGACATCTGGCTGTGCAAAGTAGAAATCAATTTTCTCTTTAAGGAGCATCCAATCTTCTGCCGTCAAATGAACGCTAGGCTTCTGGAAAGCGGAATCAACTTCAACTTGTATCTCACTTGGTAACTCGCATAAAGATGCCAACTCTTCTCCTGTCATAGCTCCGGAAGTTAATTTTCCACTATTTTCATTAGGTTTACTAGCAATAGTTCCGCCAGTTGTAAGTAATACGACTTTTTTCAAGTTGATCACCGCCCTTGCTTAATAATTATATCTTCAGCGATAAGCTCACCATGATGCCTACCATTTTCAATAAATATTTCATTGTTATTATATCCTGCTGCAATTACTCCAGCTATATAAATATTATCTACATTTGTCTCCATAGTGTGACGATCAAATTGAGGACGTCCTGTTTCATCATCAATTTGAATACCCATTTCATTTAGGAATGAATGGTCAGGGTGATAACCTGTCATTGCGAAAATATAATCTGCATCAATCACGTGTTCTTTACCTTCAACAATCGCAATGACTTGTTTATTTGTAATTTCTTTAACACTCGCATTAAAGTGCATATTGATCTTTTTATGGTTAACAAGTGATTCAAATAACGGTAAAATCCAAGGTTTAACACTAGGTGAATAGTCGGACCCTCTATATAATACCGTTACATTGGCACCAGCTTTTTCAAGTTCCAATGTAGCATCAACTGCTGAATTTTTACCTCCAATGACCACGACGTTTTTATTAAAATAAGGATGAGCTTCTTTGAAATAATGGAAAACATGCGATAGCTCTTCTCCAGGAACCTTCAACTTATTTGGATGATCATAATATCCTGTTGCGATGATTACATATTGAGCTTGATAGTGGTTTTCTTCACCTTTGGCTGTTATTGACTTCAATTGAAAGTAACCATTTGTTTTTTCAATTGAATTAACTTGCTCAAAATTATTTATTCTTAATTGATTTCGTTGAGCTACAGTTCTGTAATAAGTTAATGCTTCATTCCTTACGGGTTTTTGACGCTCTGAGATAAATGGCATATTTCCTATTTCTAATTTTTCACTAGAACTGAAAAATGTTTGGTGGGTTGGATAATGATATATGGCATTTGCAACGTTTCCTTTTTCAATTAATAATGGTTCGATCCCTCTCTTCTGCAACTCAAGAGCTGCAGATAAACCACAAGGACCAGCCCCAACAATGATGACTTGTTCTTTTTGCATCTTAACTCCACTCCTAAACATACAAAAATCTCCTACCAAAACTATGATAGGAGATTGTTATTAAATAATCAAATTGAAAAACTCGTATGATTAAATCCAGCCACGGAATCTTGCCGCTTCTGTCATCTTACGAACTCCAACCATATATGCAGCTAAGCGCATATCAATTTGACGATTTTGACTTGTAGTATATACATTATTAAAGGCCTTTACTAATACTTCACGTAACTTCTCTTGTACCTCTTCTTCTTTCCAGTAGTATCCTTGATTGTTTTGTACCCATTCAAAGTAAGATACTGTAACACCACCGGAAGATGCGAGTACATCAGGTACAATAAGTACATCACGCTCTGTTAAGATTTTAGTTGCTTCTAAAGTCGTTGGACCATTTGCTGCCTCAACAACAATACTTGCTTTTATGTTATGAGCATTATCTTTCGTGATTTGGTTTTCAATTGCAGCTGGTACTAAGATATCAGTATCTAGTTCTAACATCTCTTCATTCGATATTGTATCTTCAAACAAGTTTGTTACTGTACCAAAGCTGTCACGACGATCTAATAAATAATCAATGTCTAGTCCATCTGGGTCATGTAAAGCACCTTCTGCATCTGAGATGGCAATTACCTTTGCACCCATGTCATACATAAATTTAGCTAAGAAGCTGCCCGCATTACCAAAGCCTTGTACAATTACACGTGCTCCTTTAATATCGATGCCACGTTTTTTACAAGCTTCTTCAATACAAATTGTTACACCTTTAGCTGTAGCAGACTCTCTACCATGGGATCCACCTAATACAATAGGTTTACCTGTAATGAACCCTGGGTTATTAAATTCATCTATACGGCTGTATTCATCCATCATCCAAGCCATGATTTGTGAATTCGTAAAGACATCTGGTGCTGGAATATCTTTAGTCGGACCAACTATTTGTGAAATTGCTCGAACATATCCACGACTTAAAGCTTCTAATTCTCTAAATGACATCTTTCTTGGGTCGCAAATTATGCCACCTTTACCACCACCGTACGGTAAATCGACAATTCCAGCTTTAAGGGTCATCCAAATTGAAAGTGCACGAACTTCATTTTCTGTTACATTTGGGTGGAAGCGAACCCCACCTTTTGTTGGACCTACTGCGTCATTGTGTTGAGCACGATAACCTGTAAAAATCTTAACTTTTCCATCATCCATACGAACAGGTATTCTTACGATCATCATTCGAACGGGTTCTTTCATTAGTTCGTATGCTTCCTCAGGATAACCTAACTTATTTAAGGCATTTTTTATAACTTCTTGAGTTGATACTAAAACATCATTGGCTTGAGAATCTGCTTGCTTATCGGCTACCATGTGTTTACCTCCTATATTAAAAACAAGAAAAATAATGATTATTGCTTTCAATGACTAGTATACATTTTCATACCGAATATGCAACAAAAATCAACCATAATTTTGCCATGTTTTAATGTGATTTAGAAGCGTAAAAATTTTCATATAGTTGCTTCAATTATCGCTACTTGTATTATTCCTCTATTGTTAAAGAAATAAACTTCCTTAACATGTCTTCATAACTCATATTTACAGCTTTTGCAGCATCAGGGTATAAACTAGTTGGCGTCATCCCTGGTAGGGTGTTAACTTCTAAAATAATTGGTTCATTGTCTTCATTTAGAATAAAGTCAACCCTTGAATATGTTTCACAGCCCAAAGATTGATGAGCAAGCACCGCATAATCCTGTATTTTATTAGTTAATTCGGAGTTAATTTCTGCTGGACAAATATGTTCACTTCCGTCTTCCGAATATTTTGATTCATAATCGTAGTATTCACTCTTTGGAATAATTTCAATAATTGGCAATGCTTTCTCTTGGCCTTTATTTCCGAGAACAGCACACGTCAGCTCTCTTCCTTTTACAAATTCCTCTACTAAAATTTCAAAATCATGAGTAAAAGCCAAATCAACTGCATCTTTGACCTGGCTCTCCTCATTAACAATTGTTAATCCTAAAGTTGAACCTTCTTGGTTAGGCTTAATTACGATCGGTAATGTGAATTCATTCAAGATATCTTTTTCAATAGAAGATGCATCTTGATGTTCACCATATGTTTTACCCTTTGCAACAGGCATGTTATGTCTTGCAAATATTTGTTTTGCCTTTGATTTATCCATTGCTAAAGAAGACGCTAAAACTCCAGAACCAACATATGGAATTCCCATTAACTCTAATAGTCCTTGGACGGTTCCATCTTCTCCTTGTTTACCGTGTAATCCGATAAATACTAAATTACAACCATTAACCTTTGACATCATCTCTGCCAATTTATTAGGATCAAAATCGATGGCTATAACATCGTGACCGATTTTCTCTAACGCTTGAATAATGCCTTTTCCTGTCGATAAAGATACTTCACGTTCTTTTGATGTCCCGCCATATAAAACTGCCACTTTCATTATGTTCACCTCTAAATTTTAGAAATACTTTACAAATATTTGTAATGCGTTGTCTTTTGCAATTTGGTTTCCGTGTTCATTTAGGATATAAGATGTCAAAGTGCTTGGAGATGCATACTCCGATAATACAGATATTAAGTCCTGTCGAATTTTTTCAGTTAATGATCTTTCATTAATGTGTAGATAATACAGTCCATCATAAGAATAAAAACTACTCGTTAAATCATATTTGTACTGAACCCTTTTCGCCGCTTGAATCACATCTTCCAAATCATTAAATACAAATATCATCTCTTTACTCTCATCCATTGTCACTTTTAATTCAATATACTCTTCATTTTCACTCTGATCGTACTCATTCTGTGTCACAATAATAATCATACCTTGAGCTTGAAGCATATGAACCTTAACAACTAACATTCCATCTAAATCCATATTTAGTTCTTCACATGCTTCATATAACATGTCTTGGAATAATTGATTGGCTTTAGGTAAGTTGTTCCACAGATCTTCTTTTGAATAACCTCGTTCTTGCAAATCATCATATGTCATAAAGATTTTAAATTGGTTAACGCTTAAACGTTCTAATCTCACGTAACCACCTCCACCGTCTCACTATTATCTTATGTTTTTGCCTAGCTTAAAATTGCCTGTATTACTCAAAATAATTCGAATTGTTGTAGAATAATAATCAATTCTAGCGACAGCATAAGTTTTCCTGCTCATTAAAAATAAAAAAGTGGTTTAAACACCACTGGTCATTTAAACTAAAACTACTATTATTGTAACCAATATATATAGGTGAAGGGAATAGATAAAATCAAGATAATAAATAAAAACAGTAAAGTTTTTAAAATAAAATTGCTCGTCCTTAACGGATTTAAGTTAATCGTCAGTTCTTTCTTCACCTTTTTACTTCGATGTCTCTCTTTCCTCGAGGGTAAGTTTAGCACATCCAATTCTTTATGTGATGATCTTGCACGCTCTTTCATGATGTGATCACTCCCGGTTAAGTCTATAATAAATTCCTAATAGAAAATCAATTGTAAAATGGGCAGCAATAGGGACCAATAAATTATTAGTCTGCAAATATAAATACCCAATAATAAAAGATAATAACAATACAGAAATAAGTAAAACAAATTTATTTAAGTATCGAAAGTGAACTAGTGCAAATAATACGCTAGCTATTATAAACCCAAAGCTTGTTTGAATAACACCCCTAAACAATAACTCTTCAGAAAAACTTACAACTAAGGACAGTATAAATATTTGAGGGATGCTTAATGATGTAAAAATCTTTTGGTTAATTCCACCATCGTCGTAATGCTTCTCTGGTAAAAGTTTAATAAGTATAAGGTCAATCAAAACAATTATAAGGCCTGGTAACACACCGAAAATTATAATTTGACCTAAATCCCATTTAAATAATGTTAGAAATTCTACTAGATCATCAAATAAAAAGATTGAAAAAACTATCGCAATAGTTATGAAGATAAACTGTGATAAATATAGGTTTAATAACAGTTCACGTTTAGATAACTGTTTAATAATTTCAGCTTGCTTATTCATTAAGTCACCCTTCCACCGATTGGTAACAATTCATCTAAAATATTTTGCCAATCATTCGTACGGTTCTTCTTGTTATTTTGGTGAAGGTGCCAATTATGAATATCAAAATCACAATTATCACAACAATCGTAGCTGCTCTTTCTAACCTCAGATTGATAAGGGTGAAATAACGCTTGTCTTCTACACTGTTCCGTATGAACCCATTCTAACAACTCTAATACACTTTTAAGCTTTACTTCTTTTCGCTTATTACGATTCTTGATTATTTCTTGTATTAACTCATCTTGAGAATCTATACTTGTTTGATCAACTTGAAGCTTTAGAAATCTCTCCTTTATTTCAGGTAACGTACCTTCTACGTCTTGTAATAAAAATGATTTAATTTCATGGTCATCAGGTAGCTCTGACTCAATCATTTGAAAAGGGAGGGCTTCGTCCCCTTTTGTATATAGTAAAACACTGACACTATGCTCACCATCACGCCCTGCTCTACCAGTTTCTTGAATGAAAGATTCAATGTTGTTTGGAAGATGATAGTGAATAATTAACCTGACATCTTCCTTATTAATACCCATACCAAACGCACTTGTACAACATATGATATCTAATTGCCCTAGCATAAATTGTTGCTGTATTAACAAACGGTCTTGTTGCTCCATTCCCCCATGATAATAAGCAATCGCGAGCTCTGGAAATTGACGTTGTAATTGAGAACTTATTTGTTCTGTTACTTGTCGACTTGAGAAATAAATCATAGTAGGAGCTTTAACTCGTTCTATAATGTCGATTAGTTGTTCTTGTTTCTCAACGAAGTGATTCGACTCTAATACATTATAAGTGATGTTCGTTCGGTCCATAGGATAAATAATCTTATCCATATCTAAATCTAGGTAATTAATAATATCATCTTGTATTTTAGGTGTAGCAGTTGCACTTAATGCCAGCACAGTTGGTTCGTTTAAATCTTTAATAACATATTTTAAACGCAAATAGTCTGGCCGAAATTCATGTCCCCATTGAGAAATGCAGTGAGCTTCATCAATGACAAACAATGATACACTAATTTGTTTTAAACGTTCAATAAAATGCGCTTGTTGCAACATCTCTGGTGAACAATAAATTAGTTGATATTGACCAAGTTTATTGAGCACATTATCTTTCTGTTGAGGGGATAATAAACTATTTATAGCTGTGACTCTTTTAAACCCTTGTGATTTTAAAAGTTTTACTTGATCAACCATTAATGATATTAAAGGTGAAACAACTACCGTAACACCATCTAATAGTTTTGCAGGAAGTTGGTAGCATATCGACTTCCCGCTACCTGTAGGTAAAGTAGCAAGTGTATGTTGATTAGACAAAACTGATTCGATAATGTCCTTCTGGCCTTCTCTAAAAGCAGAAAAACCAAATTGTTCATACAAGGCTTGTTCGAGGTTTTCATAGTTTGATTTAATCATAAATCTACACTCTCTTTATATGTATGGTATTTGGCCAAGACCAATCTTAATTGAAAATAAGTTACAGAATGGTTGAGATATTTCATTAACGTCTTTAATCGTTTTGCATCTGTTTCGTTTATGACGTTAACGATTCGTTCTATGTCATTGCGTTCAACAAATGAAGTAATATCAAAATCTTCTATTTGGGTTGCTATCTCAATTATATGATCTTGAATGGTACTTTCTTTGAGTCTTCTTATTTTCTCAATCTTTTGGATGTTATAACCCCTTAGTAGTAACTCATAGGTTCTGCGAGCTGATTCAGTTAAAGAGGAGTCATTATGATTAATGATTAAGCTTTTTAATAATGGATATAAGTTACCTTGATTTGTTACTTCATCCAATACCTTATGGATAGTTGCTTTAGTCATTAACTCAACATCTTCTTCATTCAACTGAACGTAATCAGCAACCTGTCTGCGATTATATCCAATTCGAGTATACCCCGTTAATTGCATCGTAAAAACGTTAGCGTACAATTCATTTAGTTTTTTTAAAATAGATTCTAATTCCACCTTTAATTGTTCTGATAAAAAAATTGGTTCACCTTGATTTAATAGACTTTTCACCTGTCGTTGAATGATTAAATCATCAGATATTGGAATAAAACGTTTATTTTGATAAGTTAAATTAGATAGCGTTTGAATCAACAATTGTAGGGTGGCAAACCATTGACGATCGACCTTATGATATTTAAAGCCATTAAAATCTTTTAACTGTTGTTCTATATGATCTACTTTTTTTAGGTCAATAGTGAAAGAATCTTTGCCAACACTAATTAGACCCTCATTTATAAATTGCTGTAGCCATTGGTCATAAGTTTCTTTTTTTAGACGTGGGAGTATGCTATAAGCATTTTTTAATCCAAATAAATGAATATCTTGAATCGTTTGCGAAGACTTCTTGCCACGTAATATATGGTAGGCAGCATATACTGTACGCTGACCATTTAATCGTGATAATATGTATAATAACGTAGTTCTAAATTCAATCATTTTGCACCTCAGTATTAAATGGAGGATTATTAATGGCTAAATATACTTATGTAAATCAAGAAACTTGTATTGCTTGCGGTGCGTGTGGTGCTACCGCTCCAGATATTTTTGATTATGATGAAACAGGTGTTGCCTTTAATTTAATAGATCAAAATACAGGTTCTGTCAAAATACCTAAAGAATTAATAAACGATTTAGAAGATGCGTATGATGGATGCCCTTCTGAATCAATTCAAGTTGCAGAAAATCCATTTCTGCAGATAAAAAATCAGTTTCGTTCAAGTAATGTTTCTTCGTGATTTAAAACAAATTCTCTAAAGTGCTTATCGGCACTTTTTTTATAGAAACTACTAAATACTCTATAACCTAGTTGATCAACAATTCGATAGTACTTTGTAATAACGTGACGTTGTAGAATAAAACCATTTTTCTCATCGATCACTTTCCAAAGAGATTGATTCATCCACTTTTGGGAGTTTTGCAAGTTAATGTTTTTCCTTGCAATGGTTTGAAGTAAGTAAACTACATCTTCCTCACCCAATTCCTGTTGAATAATAGTGCTATCCCTAAAAAGACTAGCAAATGTCACTACCACAGACCAACTTGCCAATTGTCTCTCTTTCTCAATTTGTACAATTGTTTTTTTAGAAACGCCAAGGATACTAGCCATTTCATCTTGGTTATAATTAAATTCAGATCTGACAAGTTTAATCTTTGATGAAAGGATTTTAACTAATTCCTGTTCATTCATAAAATTCCCTCTCACAATTTGTCATTTAATATCATTTTACCATGAATCTTGCTTTTCTTACTATATAAAGATTGGTATAATTAGTAATCGATAATAGCATAAGGAGGACTCACTATGGCAGATAATAAAATTGTAGAAGTTTTTGTAGAGATTCCTACAGGTAGCCAGAACAAATATGAATATGACAAAGAAAAAGGTGTTTTTAAATTAGATCGCGTACTATTCTCACCTCAATTTTATCCAGCAGAATACGGTTATCTAGACGAAACACTTGCATTAGATGACGATCCATTAGATGCACTTGTACTAGTAACAAACCCTACGTTCCCTGGATGCGTGATTGATGCACGTGTTATTGGTTTCTTAAACATGATTGACAGTGGTGAAGAAGACCAAAAATTACTTGCTGTACCTGTTGAAGACCCACGCTTTAAAGATGTTTATACATTAGAGGATATTCCTCAACATAAATTAGATGAAATCTCTCATTTCTTTAAGACATACAAAGACCTTCAAGGTAAAAAGACTGAAATTGGCGATTGGGAAGGTCCAGAAGCAGCAAGCAAGTTAATTGATGAGTGTGTTCAGCGTTATCATGACCAAAAGTAATTATTAAAAGAAATAAAAGACTAATCGAGAACTATTAAATCTCGGTTAGTCTTTTATTATGAGAATTCACTGAACGTTAATGTGTTCTGGAATTTCAACTGGTGTGTTCAATTGGTAAGGCCCTACTGTTTCCAAGTCCAAATCGGTAAAGTGCACTTGATCAAATCCAAATGTGCCTGCAGTTAATAAAATAGACTCAATCATTCTTAGTGTCATTTCTTGATCCTTAAGTGGTAAGTCTGACTTTAATTGCACTTCTAAAATATCTTCTGAATCGTTCACTTCTATTTCTATATTCGATGGAACTGTTGATGAGCCTATACTTTCATCAACCCTAAGTTCATTCAAAGCCTCATTTAAAGTGGCTTCTTGAGTCAATGGTTTCCTCACCCAATATACGCTTCCATTATTAGTATTATACAATTTATAAACGTAGCTTTGATCACTAAACGAGTGTTCCATGACTTGACCAGTATGTGGAAGCTCCAACGTCTCGCCTTTGTCATTTTGTAATTCTATTGTTGTATGACCAATGCTATTAAAATATCTAAGCACCTCAAATAGTGCGTATTCGGTAGCTGTACCGTGCAAGCTATCTTCTGCGACCTGAATTATTGGCTCATTTTGATTATTATTGCCTACAAATTCAATCCCATTTATAAAATCATGAGTTAAGCTTAAATATTGATCACTAATATCATCTAAGTTATTAAAGAATGAGTATGGATCATCCGCATCTGAAAGTAAAAATGTTAAAGGTATAAAGTATTGACTTTCTGGCCCAGGCAAAATCATCGTTACGCTCTGTAAATTTTCATTGGATAAATCATCTTCATACAATAACTGCGGACCAACGGAATCCATTATTCCTGCTTCTTCAGCTGACTCTTCACCTTCAATATTCTCTTCAAAATCTTTAGAACTACTTCCTTCCATATCGTTATTCGCTGTGTCCTCTGATTCTTCTGCATTATGAAAAATCATTTGATCAGCTGTATCATTAAAATTAATAAATTGCATAGCAATAACTACAACGATCGCTAATGCTGCAGCAGAAGTTAATAATGGTAATAACCATCCTCTGTTTCTTCTGCTAGAAATATCATTACTATCAGTTATCTCCTTTGATATTTGATCATAATACTCATCAAAGGACTTCTCATCTTCTACACGGGGCATTTCAGACAATAATTTCTCAATGAATTCGTCATTATATTTTTTACTCATTCTGTATGCCCTCCTTTACTTTGCTGCATATGTTCTTTTAGAGCGTTGATTGCTCGATGTTGTGTTGTTTTCACTTTGCTTGTCGTCCAATTTAAAATGTCTGCTGTTTCATTAATGGACATTTGCTGTAAATATCGTAAAATAATAACCATTCGTTGATCTTTTGTACATTGATCCAAACATTTATACATTAATTTAATTTCTTCACTCTTCTCTGCAATCTCATGAGGTGTTGGACTGTCATCTTTCAACAAATTAGAATGCTCGTTAATATCAAAATTTTGTGCGGTTTGTTTCTTTTGCTTGCCATACTTTCTAAAGTAGTCGATTGTGACATGTCTTGCAATTGAAAACAACCATGTCTTTTGACTGCTTTGGCCTTTAAAAGTGTCATATGACTTTAACACTCTAATGTAGACTTCTTGAACTAAATCTTCTGTCGTTGACTTATCTTTCACCATATAAAATATAAATGAGTACAAATCCCGATGATACGTCTCATAGAGCTCTTGAAAGACTGCTTTCATCCATCGAGCCTCCGTTCTTCAAATAATATAGTCGAAATATATATCTAAAAGTTACAACTTCCAATATTCTATCATAAATTTTACTGCCAATTTTTTCATTATAAAAGGTTCTATTTCAAATGTGGTGGTGTAAAATTTACACCATCCACTTTTTATCCTTTTAATAATTATATTTAACATCGCTCCATCAAAATGCTTCGCTTTCCGCGGGCACGGCTCGAGCCTCCTCGGCCCAAAGAGCGGGGCCTGTGGGGTCTCGAGACTCGTGCTGTTCCCGCTGGAGTCTACGCATTTTGATTTCGCTTAGTGCGGCTCACCTAACACAAAAGCGGTTTTATGCTCTTTATTCTGTTATAGATGCTTTATTGAATGATTGTACACCAATTGGTGCCGTAAAACCTTTCGACGCTACCTTTCAAATGATTTAATACCATATCACTCATATCGACTCTCTTTTTCTAGTGTATTCGTCGACTTTAGGATAACAAGAGATGATGAATGAGTGTATTTTTTTGTTTTGAATGTGATGTTCAACCTCATCTTCTTATACAGATGAGAATGTGACGAGCGATAGGCCACGACGCCAGTGGGAACAGCACGAGCTGAAGATCCACTGGGGAAAGCGTATTTCTTTCCACAGTTAGCTGAAGCCGTGCCCACGGCAAGCGTCCGCCGATAGCGAGTCACAAACCAACGGTTCAATCATCAATCTCTCAACATAATTGTTGTGACAATGAACACCACCACATTTAGTATAGAGCCTTATAAAAAGAGTAGGGACAAAATTTTTACCAGACTAGAAGAAGCCGAATGTTAGAAGTTAATTTACTTCTAACATTCGGCTTCATTTATTAGCTTCGTCAAAATCATATTCAATAGACATTTTTTAAAACAGATTTTATCCCTGTCTCTTTAAATTATGAACTTGGTATTGTAAAGACAAATGTCGTTCCTTCATTTACTTTACTTTTAGCATATATTGAACCGCCGTGCGCTTCTATTATATGTTTCACAATTGATAAACCTAAACCTGTCCCTTTCTTCTGACTTGTTCTAGTTCTAGCTTTATCACTTTTATAGAATCGTTCAAATATAAACGGTAGATCTTCTTCTGAAATCCCTGATCCGTTGTCTTTAATATAAAATTGTAATTCCTGATTGGTTTCTTCAACCTTAACTTCAATTTCGCCACTTGTTGGTGTATGACGCATTGCATTATCTATTAAGTTAGTAAGAACTTGTTCAATACGATCAGGATCAAAAGAATACTCTAAATCTAAAGGAACTTGTTCTATTAATTGAATGTCTTGCTCATCTGCAATCGAATTAAATTTCTTAACGATTCTTGATACGAATGGCTTCACATTTACATTTTCTTTATGAATCTGTATATGGCCAGCTTCCATTCTTGCTAAGTCTAATAATTCATTAACTAAGCGTCCCATTCTTAAAGATTCATCGTAAATTATTTGGGCCAACTCTTGTTTTTCTTCTTTCGACTCAGCAATATCATCAACAATTGCTTCTGAATATCCCTGCATCATTGAAATCGGTGTACGAAGCTCATGTGATACGTTAGCTAAAAAGTCTTTTCTTAATTTATCTAACTGACGTTCTTCAGTCATATCACGTATGATTGCTACTGCTCCTCTTGCTTCATTCTCAATGTATAGAGGTGTCATCACCAAAACAAAGTTACGACCTTGAGCAACAAATTCTCTTGCATACTCTTTTTCTTGTTCAATAACGTGTTGAAGATCTTCCCTTAATTCCTGTGGAAGCATGTACCCTTCTTTCTCACCTTGTTTATTAAGCTGAGAAAGAAATTGTTCTGCAGGGGGGTTAATCAACATAACACCTAATTGCTTATTAACTGTGATTACCCCATCAGCCATTGATTTAAGGATACTCGACAATTGTGATTTTTCTTGATTTAACGCCGTAATATGATAATTTAATTGTCTTCTCATTCGATTAAAAGAAATAGCTAGTTCACCAATTTCATCATGGGTTAAAACTGGAACTTTCGTATTAAATTCACCACGTGACAGTTCTCCTGCAACTTTTCTCATTTTAATCAATGGTGCTGTAATTCGGCTTGATAAGAAAAAGGCAAATATAGTCGTTAATACAATCGCAATTGTAGCTGCTAACAAAATAATTTTAGTAGCTTTAGTTGTTGTTTCTTCTACGACTTCTAATGATTGATACACATATATTGCACCTTCACCATCCACGGTCGGCATACCAACGATAATAATTTCAGCGTTACTGTTTGGTAGTGTTGTAATTTTACGAACTGACTCATTCGTATTAAACACACCACTAATTTCATCATTACTTATAAACCAGCTAGGCTCAATGGATGGTTGCATTTCCTCGGAAACGTTTTGCCAATAGTCATGTTCACTGAAAAACACAGTTACCTTTGACTGTGGAGCTAACAACTGATCAATAGTATCTAAAGTTAAATTTGTATCGTCATGCTGGTCAATTACTACGGCAACGTTTTCAGCTTGATTCATTAAATTTTCTTCTGCTTCTTGCACATAAAAACTTTCAAAGAACTCTAATAAGAATACAGTAAGAATCATTAATACGAATGCAACTAATAGAATTATGGTTAACCATAATTTAAAAACAACACTTCTCCAAAGCATTATGAATCAATAACCTCAAACTTATAACCTACTCCCCAAACCGTAACAATCATTTTAGCAGCATCTTCTGATACTTTGCTTAATTTTTCTCTTAGTCTTTTAACATGGGTGTCTACTGTTCTTAAATCTCCAAAGAACTCATACTCCCAGACTTCTTTTAATAACTCTTCACGGTCAAACACTTTATCTGGTGTTTTTGCTAGATAGTATAGAAGTTCGTATTCTTTAGGAGTTAAATTTACTTGAACACCATCTGCAATCACTCGATGAGCATCTTTGTCTATAGTTAAATGAGGGTAAACAATGACATCATGAGAATCAGTTTCAGTTTTTAAATATTTAGTTGATGAAGAACGGCGTAATAACGCTTTAACACGTAATACAACTTCACGAGGGCTGAACGGCTTAACGATATAATCATCAGCACCAACTTCAAATCCTTGAACGCGGTTAGATTCTTCTCCCTTTGCTGTTAACATAATCACTGGTGTTGCCTTACGTTCTCGAAGCTTTGTACATACTTCTATTCCGTCCATCTCGGGTAACATTAAATCTAATAAAATTAAATCGAAGTCTGTATCCAAAGCTTTTTGCAAAGCCTCTTCCCCGTTTTCAGCTTCTTCGATATCATATTCTTCACGCTCTAAATATAGTTTTAATAAACGACGGATACGTTCTTCATCATCTACGACCAAAATTTTCGCTTGTTCTGACATGTAAGACAACTCCTTTAATTATAATTTAAAGCTTATGCGTAGGAATGTAAACCAGCAATAACTAAGTTAACAAATATTAAGTTGATCATGATGATTGTAAAACCTATAACTGCTAACCAAGCAGATTTTTCTCCGTGCCAACCAGCACCTAAACGCAAGTGTAAGAATGCAGCATAGAATAACCATGTAACAAGTGCCCAAACTTCTTTAGGGTCCCAACCCCAGAAACGCCCCCATGCATCTTGTGCCCAAATAGCGGCAAATATTAAAGCACCTAAAGTGAATACTGGGAAACCAATTGCGACTGAACGATAAATAATTTCGTCTACCTTATCAGTATTAACTCTTGATAACATAGGTTGAATAGCCGCAGCTACACGCTTTCTTAAAATTAATCTTGTTAATCCATATAAGACTAATCCACCTAAAATAGACCAAATTAAAGTGTTAAACTTAGAACCAGCATTAGCACCGTGCATCCAAGCTGGAGTTTCAATTCCTGTTGTAAATCCATCAGAAACCAACTCAGAGTTATTTGGTTCGAATAAAGCTGGTAAGTGATACTCAACGGTTTGTTCTATACCATCAATTTCTTGAGTGAATTCTGCTTGATACCCAACTGCTTCAAACGTTGTTGTAATGATAATAAATGCAACTGTTGTAAATATAAAGAATAATACTACTTCAAGCCATATCGTTTGCTTAGATGTAGTAGTTTGATCAACCTTTGCTATTAAGTAAACTAAACCTGCAACAAAACTAATAGCTAAAATGGCCTCTCCAAGTGCCGCTGTTGTAACATGAATATATAGCCAATGCGTCTGTAATGACGGTACTAAAGGTGATATTTCTGTAGGGAACATACTTCCATAACCGATTATTAATAACGCTATTGGTAAAGCGAAAAGACCAATAATTGTTTCTCGATAAATAAAGTATAAAATAATAAACCCTAACACTAACATCATACCGAAGAATGCTATAAATTCGAACATATTACTTACTGGAGCATGTCCAGCAGCATTCCAACGAACAAAGAAGTATATAAGCTGTGATATAAAACCTAATATTGTAATTGTGATTGCTATTTTTGAAGCTTTGGATTTACTATTAGCCTCTTTTTTATTTCCTATCGTTGCTCCAAAGAAAAATGTTGCGACTAAATAGAGTATAAAAGCGGCGTATAAGAAATTACTGCTCACTGTGTATAAATCCATTAATGAACCCTCCTTTGATTAAAGTTTTTCCTGTTGATCTTTAATCATTTGTATATTTGTACCTTCAATAGAAGTTTCAAATTCTCGTTTTAAACCAAACCAGTTCTTGTTCGTGTGACCGGCAACTAATAATGTGTTGTCTTTAGGGTGTATCCAAATTCTTCTATGATGCCAATACAGCCCTTGTGCAACACCAATCATAAAAATTAGAGCTCCTACCATAAAGAATGGTAGAGAGTAATCCTTTTTAATGATTAAACCTGATGCTGTTATTAATTCCGTGTCTAGTAATGAAACATTTATTGAATGATCATCAGATAAAGGTACAACATCTTCATTCAGATAGAAAAACCGCTCCCCTTCTAAACCGGGCCCAGTCACTTCAAAAATAATACCTGGATTTCTTGGGTATTTCGAGGAAGATGTAGGTCCTTCTTCAGATACTTCAAATTGAGGATAATAGTCTTGTACTTCAACCTGATAATCGTTAGAAAGCTCATAGAAACGTTGATCCTCATTGGTTTCGAAATTAAATTCCCCTAAACTCTCGCCATCATTTGTTTCAACATCAAATGATATTATGTTATATTCACTTCTTAATTGTGTACCAGATTGATATGCACTATAACCATCAAAAGATATTGGTTGGTTTAACCTAATTTCTCCTCTAGAAACTTCTTCTAATTCTGGTTCCTGACCAGGAATAACTTCGCCTTTTACTTTATAAACAACTGCATTAGTTTGGAAGTTACTCGGAACATCAAATTCTTCATTTTTCAATGCTTCTTGGAAACGTTCATCATTACGATCATATGTTTCATATACGAACTTTTCATTCTTTAAGTAGTATTGCTGTTCAGTAGTAGGAAGAACTTTTGTCTCACCTTCACGAACCCATACATACCCTTCTGTATGCATAAAGTCAAACATACGAAGGATTCCGGCTATTAATATAATAATAAGCCCGATATGGTTGACATAAGGACCCCAGCGGGAAAAACGGTTCTTCTCTGCCAAAATATGCCCGTCATCTTCGGTAACCTTATAACGACGCTTTTTTAGATTGTTCACTAATGTTTCTTTATCATGATCAGAAACTTCTGTAGATTCACTAAAAAAGCGTTGGCGTCTAACAAAAACTTCGTGTCTTTTTGTTTTTTGATTTTTCAATGCTCTACGTAATGGTACAAATCGATCAATCGAACAAATAACTAGAGAAATTCCAATCAATGCAATAAGCGTAATAAACCACCAAGAGCTATACAAGTTATGAAAACCTAATTGGTAAAAGATCTTACCTGTTAAACCGTATTGTTGCTCATAAAATTGGCTTGATGGTAAAACCGAGTTCTTAAACTCCTCTTGAGGATAAATTGTTCCTAAAGAGGCAGCTATTAACGCTATAACAATTAACCATACCCCTACTTTAACAGAAGAGAAAAATGCCCATGTTTTATCAACAAACGTTCGTTTATATGTTTTCGAACGACGAGCACTACCTTCGTAACGCATCTCTAACACTTTATTTTGATCATTTCCATCAATGTGTTGGTTTTCTTCGATTGGTTTACCACATGCTTCACAAAGAACTGTGCCTTCATGATTTATATGTCCACATTCGCATTTTATTTTTTTCATGTTAATCCCTCACGGTTAGTCATCTATGCTTCGTTATTCTCCGGTAAAATTTCTTTGAAGTAGGTCTCTAAGCGATCTAGAGTTAATGGACCTTTTACAACACGTTCAATCGTACCATCAGGATTAATAAAATATGAAGTTGGTAGTGGTTGAACTTGATATAATTCCATAATGGTACCGTTTCGATCGTGTACTAATGGAAATGATAAATTAAAGTTGTTGTAAAAGTTTTCTATAACCATTTTATTTTTATCAACACTTACAGCAATAATCTCAATACCTTCATCTTGATACTTTTGATAAAGCTCCTCCATGTAAGGCATTTCCTTCTTACAAGGTTCGCAGTATGTAGCCCAGAAATTAATCATGACTCCTTTACCTTCTAACTCGGATAACTGTATTTCCTCTCCATTATCCAAACGTTCTAAAATAAAATCTCGAGCTGGGTCTCCTTGCGCTAAGATCGGATTGTCCTTTTGACTATTTAAATATAAGACTAAAACAGTCGTAACCACTAAAATTGATAAAACAACTGTTCTGAAAATAAGTCTCATTTTTTTATTTTTAAACACTAGACACCCTCCTTTATCGCCATTATAACACTGTGGCTTTTACGCATGATTATCATATTTGAACATTATTTAACATTTTTTTCTGCCAAATCAACAAGCTGTTTTACTTCATGAGGTGTCAGTTCACGATATTCACCAGGATTTAAATTCCCAAGTGTTAATGGCCCGAAGCGTTCGCGCTTAAGTTTATCCACTTGATAACCTAATGACTCTAACATACGTCGAACTTGTCTGTTCTTTCCTTCTTGGAGTGTGAGCTCTATAATACTATTGCGTTTTTTGAAATCAGTTTTTAAGATACGGCTGTTTACACATTTTAAAAATTCCCCATCACTTTCTACACCCTTTTTAAGCTGCCTCATATCTTCTTTCGAAGGGATTCCTTTGATCTTAGCAATATAAACCTTATTAATTTTATACTTTGGATGTATTAACTTTTGAGAAAACTCACCATCATTCGTAAGTAGGATTAAACCAGACGTATCATAATCTAACCGACCTACTGGAAATAGCCTTTCTTCAATTTCAGCACTAATTAAATCACCAACTACTTTACGACCACGGTCATCACTAACACTCGAAATAACTCCTCGTGGTTTATATAACAAGATATAAATTGGTTCTTCTTTTTCAATAGGAATGCCGTCTACTTCTATTTGATCATTGGGGCCTACTTTAGTACCTAACTCGGTTACTTTCTTTTTGTTTACCTTAACACGCCCTTCAGTAATTAAGTTTTCAGCTTTACGCCTTGACGTATAACCACTTTTAGCAATTGCTTTCTGTAAGCGTTCTTTACTTTCCATATCAATCACCTTTCTATACACAAAGATAAGAGCGTTAACCAGAAGTTAACGCTCCCCCTTTTTTCTTTTTATTTATCCGAATAACATATAACATATTACTAACGATGCTATTATACCAATAAAGTCAGCAATCAGTCCAACCTTAAGCGCATCTCCCATTTTCTTTATTCCAACAGCTCCAAAATAAACCGTTAGGATGTATAATGTCGTGTCTGTACTCCCTTGCATAGTTGATGCCAATTTTCCAACAAAAGAATCTGGGCCTTCAGTTTTAATGATATCTGTTGCGACTCCTAAAGAAGCTGTTCCTGAAATCGGTCTAGTTAATGCTAACGGCACAATATCAGGTGGTATATGAAAAAAAGTAAGCACAGGTGCGATAAATGACACAAATGCATCCATTGCCCCAGATGCTCTAAATATGCTAATCGATACAATCATACCTAATAAAAAAGGAAGTAAGGAAATAGCGAGCGAAACCCCTTCCTTACCTCCTTCAACGAATTTCTCATAAGTCGGTACTCTTTTATATGTGCCGTAAAGCAAAACAAATAGAATGATGAGCGGTATGATGTAATTACTTAACTGAAGAATCATAGTCTAATCTCCCTTGCCTACGATAATAAAAATAACGATCAACCAAAATAGCACCAGTTGTTGAAATCAAGGTAGCTAGAATAGTAGATATAACAATCTCAGTGGGTGCAACTGAATCATACTGCATCCGTATAGCGATAATTGTCGTTGGTATTAAAGTGACACTTGAGGTATTAAGAGCTAGAAAGGTAATCATTGATCTCGAAGCTTCCTCTTTGTCTTCATTTAACTTTTTCATTTCGTGCATCGCTTTAATGCCTAGAGGTGTTGCAGCGTTCCCGAGCCCAAATAAATTAGCCGAGAAATTAGATAGAATATACCCCATAGCAGGATGATCATGAGGAATGTCTGGGAATAATCGAGTAAACAATGGTTTAAAAAGTGTTGCTAGTTTTACTAACAACCCAGCCTCTTCTGCAATACGCATTAATCCTAACCAAAACACTAAAATACTAACAAGACTAATGATTAGGTAGACAGATTCATTTGCGCTTTCAAAAATAACTTCATTAACCTCTTCAATTGTCCCGTTAAACATCGCATAAACAATACCTACTGCCGCTAAACCAACCCAGATTATGTGGACCATTCTTGAACACCGTGCATTCTATTTAATACATCAAAATAAGACTCAATAAATGATGGGAAATCTAATATTTCGTCATCAATAAGATCTGACTGTTGATCAATTTGTTTAAAAGCATAATCATACAACACTCGATGGTCGCTCCAGTCATTTGATGCGTTTAGAGTTACCACTACAACTCTTTTTCCTTCATGTTCTGCTGTCGTTACTAATGTCCTGCCTGCACTTTTAGTGAACCCTGTCTTTCCTCCCGTGCAATAATCATTCGTCATGAGCAATTTATTTTTATTAAACCAGTGGTAATCTATATTGTCAGAAAGGTATTTTTTAGTACCGAAAATCTTCTTAAAATCATCATTTTTCATTGCATAACTCGTTAACAATCCCATGTCATATGCTGTGGAATAATGGTCTTCTTCATCTAAACCATGAGGGTTTTTAAACGAACTATTATTCATGCCGATCCAGTCTCTTTTCTCATTCATTAAAAAAGCGAACCCTTTCTCACTTCCACCTACATGCTCCGCAATGGCAGTTGCCGCATCATTACCCGATCTAAGCATTAAACCGTAAACTAAATCTTCTAAAGTATAAGTATCACCTGGTTTAGTATAAATGGATGAACCTTCTTTTCTAGCAGCATTGTCACTAATTAACACTCGATCACTTAAATCTCTATTTTCAATAGCTACTATAGCAGTCATGATCTTCGTAATACTTGCAATGTTTCTTTTCTCATGAGCTTGTTTTTCAAAAATAACTTCATTGTTATCCATGTTAAGAACAACGGCATTTCTAGCCGATACATCTGGTGCCGCTTCTGTCTTAAAGTTAAAGCTTGTACTAAACATTGAAAAAAGAAGTGCAACAATCGTTAAAATATAGATTTTTTTCATTGAAGAACCCCTCACTTGATGAACTTGAACTACTCATAAACAATATATGTCCATGTCCAAGATGTATGAATAAAAAAAAGACAGGTTTTACCCTGTCTCAATTAGAGTTCTAAATAATCAAGTTGTTCTCTTAACTTTAAAAATGATGGTTCCACTTTTTTTACTGTTTCAATTATAAGTTCTCCAGGATGTTGTTGGAAATCGATTGCACACTTATTTTTATAAGACGCTCGACTATCTTCGAACCAAATCTCATCCTTAGGTGAGAAATATTCTATAACACACTTATAATAGATGCCTTTATAGACTTTATCAAAATAATCTTGTTCGTATTGACTAGTTCTCAGAAGTTTACCAATCGCTTGACGACCCTCCCCACAGAAGATCGCTAAATATCTAAATTCTTTTAAAACAGTCTGAAGGTATTCAATATCTAAATCTTTTTCAGCTTCCAAAAGTTTATCAATACTTGTGAAATCTAAGAAGTCATGCAATTCACTTTCAATAAATATTAATTGTTCATTAATAGATTCCGCTTGCGAAAGAAGGTGCGTATCCATTGGGGTTATAAGTTCCTCCTTGAGAAATATTCGTCATTATGATTCATTAAAGAATAAATCTGCTTCTTGTACAGCTTCATTAAAGTCTTCATCTGGCAATGGTGGTAGTTCCTCTAACGACGTTAAACCGAAAAATGTTAAAAATTCCTTAGTTGTTTGATATAAAATCGGTCTTCCGCTTGTTTCTTTACGTCCGCATTCTTCTATAAGAAAACGTGATACTAATGTTTGGACCGGCCCGTCACTTTTCACTCCTCTAATTTCTTCAATTTCAACTTTAGTAATAGGTTGTTGATAAGCTATAATAGCTAATGTTTCTAAAGCAGCTTGTGAAAGGCGTGATGAAATCGTTGTCTCTTTCATCTTTTCATAATATAGTGCATGTTCCGGTTTTGTTGTTAGAAAAAATACCTCCTTTTGTTCTAGTATAGATAGTCCCCGTTGATTATGTTCGTAATCATATTTCAATTCATCTAATAAGACATACACTGTTTCGGTGTCCACAGATAATACATCTTTTAGTTGCTTAACCGATAACCCTTCGTCACCTGATACAAACAACAAACCTTCTAAGACACCTTTTAATTGCTTTAATTCCATTCGTTAAACCCTCGCTAACTCCACAATGATCTCATCAAAATTTTGTGATTGATGACAGGATATTTTAACTGCTTTCATTAATTCTAAAATTGCCAAAAATGTTGCCACGATCTCAAACTTCTCTTGATATGGAAATAAGTTTTCAAAAGATTGTTTTCCTCTATTTTTTTCTAGTTGGCCAACCACTTCATCCATCCGTTTTTCTATAGATATCTCTTGGCGTTGCACAGTAGTTTCCATAGGTTCTAACAAATGTTTTCGTCGTAGTACTTTTTGAAAAGCGTTTGCCAAATCCACAACGGTCACTTCATTACTTTTAGTCACTTTAACAGTATTCTCATATCGAGATAAATCCATAGGAGCACGTGTATAAGTTTGATTCGAGTCATATTCTCGCTCTCTTAGCACTTGTGAAGCTTCTTTATATTTTTTATATTCAATTAGTCGCTGAATTAATTCTTCTCTAGGGTCTTCTTCATATTCATCTTCAAAATCTAATTCTTGTTTAGGCAATAACATATCACTCTTAATAGCTAACAATGTTGCTGCCATAACTAAATATTCACTAGCTACATCTAAGTGTAATTCTTGTAACGTATGTATATAATTCAAATACTGATCCGCAATTTCTCGCATTGGGACATCATAAATATCAATTTCATATTGATTAATTAAATGTAATAATAAATCGAGTGGTCCCTCAAATGTATCTAACTTAACCTGATAAATCGACTTTTGTTCCATAATTTCACTCTTTTCGCAGAACGTTAAGCTTACCCATACAAATCTTATCAAATTCTTTATTAAAAAGAAATAATATATCTATTAAAACTCTAGTTATTAAGTAAGAACTAATCAATACATCAAAAAATTTAAAAAGCCCTACTAACATTAAAGCTAGTAGGGCCATTTTCTTACTCATCACATTGACTGACAAAGTTTTCAGTTTTTTCATTCGCACAAATCAGATAATCATTAGAAAATTGATCTTTAAGTGCTGAAACCATCTTCTTACCTATTCCTTGGTTACGGTGTGATGGTGTTACACTAATGTGCTGCACAATCATTTTTTGATCTTCATCGATTCGGACACCTATCAACCCTAGGATATCCTCTTCTTTCCATAGAAACAAACGCCAATGTTCATTTGTTTCATATTCCTTTATTGTCGATTGCAATTTTTTGACTTCTTTCTCTTCTGGCATGAAAGAAAGTAATCCCATCGCAATCTTCTCAAAGCTCTTTTTATATTTAATCAGCATAAAAACCCCTCTTAGATTAACTTTCGTAGTTTTATATAGTTATAGATAACTTTCTTAAATAATATACA
The DNA here is from genome assembly GCF_052246295.1 of Piscibacillus sp. B03. Lineage (NCBI taxonomy): Bacteria > Bacillati > Bacillota > Bacilli > Caryophanales > Bacillaceae > Piscibacillus > Piscibacillus sp. B03. The sequence continues at coordinate 130,817 of NZ_JBQQCO010000005.1, forward strand.
TTATATACTTTAATTGTTTTATGACATTTGTCAAATCATAATAAACTGTCTCTATAACTTATATGCTGCTTATATTATTTGATTGTGACTTTGTCCATAACATCGCCAGGACGCACTCGATCAACGACTTCTACTCCGTCTGTTACCTTCCCAAATACAGTGTGCACACCATCTAAGTGTGGCTGAGATGAATGACAAATAAAGAACTGACTACCGCCAGTATCTTTACCAGCATGCGCCATCGATAAGCTTCCACGCTCATGTTTTCGTGGGTTACCTTCTGTTTCACATTTAATTGTATACCCGGGTCCACCAGTTCCATCGCCGCGTGGGCAGCCTCCCTGAATCACAAAATTCGGAATGACTCGGTGGAATGTTAAACCATTATAAAAGCCTTCTTCAGCTAATTTCACAAAGTTCTGTACCGTATTAGGTGCATCCTCTTCAAATAGTTCAATATTAATTTGTTCACCATTTTCAAATTGTATTGTTGCTTGTTTCATTGCACTCTTCTCCTTTAATGTTTGTTTTATTCATAAGATAAATCATTAGAAAGCACATCTTGATAAGTTTCTCTTTTTACGACTAATTGGTCTTTCCCATCTTCCACAAAAACAACTGCTGGCTTTGAGAAACGATTATAATGATTTGCCATTGAGTAACCATATGCACCTGTTGAAGGTACTGCTAGTAAATCTCCACTGTCAATTTGAGGAACATCTAAATCCCATATTAACATATCTCCAGATTCACAACATTTACCAGCGATAGATACTTTTTCTGTGACTGGTTGGTTGATTTTATTTGCAACTAATGCATGGTATTTTGCTTGATATAAAGCCGGTCTGATATTATCTGTCATACCTCCGTCAACGGATACATATTTACGTACACCAGGTAGATCTTTAATAGAACCAATTGTATATAGGGTTGTTCCAGCTTCACCTACAATTGATCGACCAGGCTCTATCCAAATTTCTGGTAAGTTTAATTGACGATTAATTGTTTCCCTTTTTACAGCTTCAACCAATTTAACTACATAATCGTTCAAAGGTAAAGGTTCGTCTTCGTCAGTATATTTAATCCCAAAACCACCACCAAGATTAATGACTTGTGATTGATATTGGTAATGGTTTCTCCAATTTTCTAAGGTTTCATATATTTTTTTAACAGCCATAATAAATCCTTGAGTCTCAAAAATTTGAGAACCAATATGGCAATGAACTCCTAAGACATCAATGCGTTCATGGTTAAGTAATAGCTTAAGTGCTCGGTCCGCTTGTTGACTACTTAAATCAAACCCAAACTTCGAGTCTTCTTGACCTGTTAAGATGTAATCATGAGTATGAGCTTCGATTCCCGGTGTTACCCTTAAGAGCACTTTTGTTTTCGCATTTTTTTGCTCTAATATCTCATTTAGTAATTCTATTTCATAGAAATTATCAACTACGATACAACCGATATTATATTCAATAGCCATCTCTAATTCTTCTCGGCTTTTATTATTACCGTGCATATGAATTTTTTCAACAGGGTAATTCGCTTTAATTGCTGTATAAAGTTCTCCTTGTGAAACGACATCCAAACTTAAATTCTCTTGTTTAGCTACTTGTAACATGGCTATTGAGGAGAAGGCTTTACTCGCATATGCCACCTGAAAATCAACACCAAGGGACTCAAACGTTTTTGTAAAAGATCGAGCACGTTCTCTTATTTGATTAACATCATAAACAAACAAAGGTGTGCCATATTTATTTGCTAACTCAACGGCATCTATTCCACCGATTTGTAGATGATCACTTTGCAACATCATCACCTTCTTACATTATGTATAAAAATATAAAACGATACCTGCCGCTAAAAATGGCGACAAGTATCGATTATTATATAAATTTATCCCTTAAACTTTACCACATGAATGAAATTGTATCAATTAAATAATATGTTTATCTTCTCTCTTCATCTTGTGGATGAACAATACTAGGTCTAATTTTGTGAAGTGGGATAGGTACTCTGAATAAAATATGATATAGCGCCTTTGCATTAAATGGGATAACAGGCCAAAAATAAGGTGTATTCAGTGACATAGTCTTCGCTAGGAATAGTACGTATAACGTAAAGCCGATTACTAGTCCCTTCACTCCTAAAGCCGCTGTGATAAGGACTAAAGCTAGTCTTGCAAGTTTATTCGCGACACTCAATTCATAACTTGGAGTCGCGTATGCTCCCATTGCGCTAATTGCAACGTATAAGATAATTTCTGGTGTGAATAGTCCAACCTCTATAGCGATTTCACCAATTAAGATGGCTGCAATTAGCCCCATTGCTGTAGATACAGCAGTTGGCGTATGAATCGCAGCTATTCTGAGGAACTCAACCCCTATATCCGCCATTAGAATTTGAACTAATATTGGAATATTCCCTTCCTCGTTTGGTCCTATATATGATAAGTTTGGAGGCAATAATTCCGGGTGCATAACGAATAATAACCATATAGGCAGTAAGAAAATAGAGAAAAAGATTGCAAAGAACCTCACCCACCTTACAAACGTACCGACAACAGGTGATTGTCTAAATTCCTCTGCGTGTTGAACATGGTGAAAAAATGTTGTCGGCGTAATAATTACACTTGGTGAAGTATCAACCATAATTAAAACGTGCCCTTCAAATAGATGAGCCGATGCAACGTCTGGTCTTTCAGTGAATCTAACAAGAGGAAATGGGTTTCCTTTTTGGTTTACAACAAATTCTTCAAGGCTTTTTTCAGCCATTGAAAGCCCGTCAACATCTACTTTCTCCAAGCTAGCTCTGATTTCTTGAACCAATCCAGGGTCTGCTACATCTTTTAAATAGGCAATGGCAACATCTGTTCTTGACCGAGCGCCAATTCTTAAAATTTCAAAACGTAAATTATCATCTCGAACCCGTCTTCTCGTTAAGCCGGTATTTACGATAATATTTTCCGTGTAGCCATCCCTTGATCCTCTAACGACTTTTTCGGTATCAGGTTCAGAAGGTGATCTACCAGGGTAACTACGTGTATCAACAGCAAAAGCTTCTTCATAGCCATCAACGATAATGACGATTAAACCAGATAAAATTTCGGTTACGGCATCGTAAGTTACATCAATTTTTTCTACTTGGTTATTAACTAACCTATTTTCTATCAATTCATGAATATGTCTTGTTCGAGGTTCAACGTCATTTAGCTCTAACAACTCTTTCATGACGATATTGATATGATCTTTATCATTAAGACCATTTACAAAGTAAATATCAACCTCTGTTCCCAAAACATTTAACGTACGAACATCAGCATCAAAAGATTCACCTATCCCAAGTAAATCCTTTAAGAACTTTCTGTTATCTACAATGGATTTGCTGATTTTTCTTTCTTTATCTGGTTTCAATAAAATCACCCTTTAGGTTTAAAGATTAATGCAACAATAAATCCAAACAGAATAGCTGAAGCAATACCTGCAGACGTCAACTGAAATATACCAACAGCTACACCTATAAACCCATGTTCTTCAGCCTGTGTCATTGCCCCATGCAATAATGAATGACCAAAGCTTGTGATCGGTACCGTTGCACCCGCTCCTGCAAATTCAATTAATTTGTCGTATAGATTAAACCCATCCAGGACGGCTCCAGCAACAACGAAAGATGACATCACATGAGCCGGGGTTAATTTAAATATGTCTAACAATAGCTGACCTACGACACAAATCGCTCCCCCAACAACAAATGCCCAGAAAAAATCCATAAACATTTAAACATCCGCCCTTTGTAAAACGACACCATGTGCGATACAAGGAATCGTTTCTTTTTGCTGAACTAATGTTGGACTTAATAAAGCCCCTGTTGCGACAATCAATACGCGTTTTAATTTATTTTCTTTTAATTGTTGTAAAACATAACCATACGTCACAACAGCAGAGCAAGCACAACCACTACCTCCAGCGAATACTTGCTGGTTTGGATTATAGATCATCAGTCCACAATCTCGATGGACTCCTTCCATATCAAATCCAGATTGTTCGGTCATTTTCTTTACAATTGGTGAGCCTACACTTGATAGATCACCCGTTAAAATTAAATCATAATCTTCAGGCTTACGTCCGAAATCCTTCATATGTTGAACAATTGTATCAGCTGCTGCTGGCGCCATTGCCGACCCCATATCTAACGGATCAGTTTGCCCATAGTCAATTACTTTACCAATAGTAGCTCCTTCAACTTGAATATCTGAGGGCTTATTATTTAATAGTATAGTTCCTGCCCCAGTAACTGTCGTTGTAGCCGTGTCTGGTTTTTGACCTCCATACTCTGTTGGATACCGAAATTGCCTCTCAGCAGTAGAATAATGACTACTTGTACTTGCTAAAACATTATTACAGTTACCACTATCAATTAAACTTGACCCAATAGCGACTGTCTCCATCGATGTTGAGCATGCTCCAAACACGCACAAAAATGGTGAAGGAATATCACGTGCTACATAGTTAGAAGACACATTTTGATTTAATAAATCTCCACTAATAAACAAGTCAATGGCATCTTGTCTTATATTCGTTTTACTCATACAAAGATCAATCGACTTTTTCAGAAGAGCTCGCTCAGCACTTTCCCAGTTTTTTTCATTACAATGTAGGTTATCAAAAGAGTAATCAAAATACTCTTTAAGTGGACCTTGTTGTTCTGATGGTCCTGTTACTGTTGCTGCAGCCTGAATATAAACTTGATTAAATTTCCACGATTGTTTTCCTAGTTTCATATATCGTCACCCTCATAAGAACTGTTCAATTAAGTATCTAATTACACCTACAACATAAGCGGAGACAGTACCGAACACAATTACGCTACCAGCTAATTTAAACATATTTGTAGCGACTCCAAGTACAATCCCTTCACTTTTATGTTCTAAAGCAGCACTGGTAATTGAGTTAGCAAAGCCGGTTACAGGTACTGCAGAACCAGCTCCAGCAAATTGTCCAATTTTATCGTATACACCAAAGCCAGTAAGTAATGCTGCAATTAAAATTAACGTTGTGACAACTGGGTTGCCCGCAGTCTTTTCTGTAAAGCCAAAAACCTCAATGTAAAAAATAGTTAAACCTTGTCCAATTAAACAAATAAAGCCTCCGACTAAAAATGCTTTTAAGCAATTTTTAAATAATTTCGGTTTAGGTTGATAATTTTTTATGTCATTTGCATAATTATCCTTAGTGATCATACCAACTCACCTTTCATCTTACATAGATTATCCATTGAAATAAGGACCCGATTATTTTCCCAAATACAATAGCAAGCACTAATAATTGAATTTTTTCACCCAACCTCATTCGCTTCGCCATAATCGGAAATACGTTAAGGACTTCCGTTAAAGCAGCAGCCAACATGCCTATGAAAACCCCATGTAAAAGCCCCCAAAACATTTCAACTAGTATTGGCAGTTGAAAAGTAGCTTGCGTAAATGAGAGAAATATCCCAAACAATGCTCCTAATACGACAGCCCACTCGTAAAATTGAAGGAACTTTTTTGATTTGCTTAATTGAACTAGTCGAGGAATAATTCCCAATACAGTTATAAAGGCTACAAACCCTGAACCAACGGCTAAACCTCCAGCTAATCCAATAAAGACTTCTACGACATAGCTAATCATCATTACTCTTGTTCAACTCATTTTCATTGAATGAAACATAATGATGGAGGTCTTGATCATAATTAAACATTTCTACCTCTAAGGGACTTGGCTCCTCATTAAATCGCTTTTTGAAAAAATGATTAAAAAACAAGATCATCCCCAGACCAAGTCCGATTGAGTATGGAACTTGAAGCCAAAGCACACTTCGATTTTCATTTTCTGAAGAAATCATTCTATGAAGCGTGGATTGAACTTCCTCCATACTGACATCAAAGTGAAAATTCATAATTGCCATTGCTGCACCAACAAATAAAAGTGCCCAAATAAATACTACATACAATGGATAAATTTTTGGCTTAGGTTGATAAATCACTAAGATGGCTTGTGATGCGCCAACAGACTCGATTTCATATTCGGGGTACAATGTGTGAACCCGCTCAATAACACTAAACAAATCGAACACTTTATACGTTTGATCTTCTTCAGACACCGTATGCAAATAAAGTGTTGATAACTTTTTCTTAACATCGTCGTTATTAGTACTAATCCATGCTATATCCTTTAAGTAAATCTGTTGACCTTTTTTAACAACCTGTTTGGGCTTTAACCTCAAGTAAATGACTTGCGCCATTACAATCAGCTCCATACTATTTAAATTCAAATAATGGTGCACTACGGTTATTATGTACATTACATGCATTTTAAATGCATTAGAAAAACATCGAGTAGGAGGAGGTGATTAACCTCCGACCTCTCACACCACCGTACGTACGGTTCCGTATACGGCGGTTCAATTTTACTCTAAACATGTACTTTACTATAGTATTGAGCTCCAGAGATTAGCCCAAACTGGGCTAATCTTTTGTTTGTGATGGTTGTTGTCAATACCCAAGAATAAGCTATACGTGTCACACCTTTACTTGT
>NZ_JBQQCO010000006.1:0-135734 GCF_052246295.1 Piscibacillus sp. B03
TTGTTTCATGAGAAGGCCTCTTTCTATATGTATTTGCCGTCGAAGCATACATATATGATAGAGTGCCTTCTCTTTTTTTACTAGTTAATTTTTGGTAATTTAACCTCGAGAACTATTTTACACTTACGCTCTTTAAAAAATGGTTCGCTTTTGCTAAATTTAGACAAATTTATGTTAAAATAGACTTAGTGAATTTTTTGAAAATTTAGGGGGATATATATGGGACAGGTAGATCTTGCACATGAATCACTAGTAAAAAAGAACAAATTAATGCTTTCATTCTTATTAATCATTACGACTCTTAGTTTGATCGTCAACACTATTATAGGTCAGCAGCCAATCGTCATCGCAATCATTGGAGTCGGATCATTTGTATTAATATTATTACTTGGAGGATTGTTAAAGCTTAATAAAGGAATGCGTGCTTATCCATATATAAGCATACTAGGGCTAGGTACGATTATAGGAGCAATAATCCTAACCGTTTCCACTTCTGGTCAAAACGTCGCATTAATTTACTTTTTATTAATCAGTACTGCCCTTTATTTAACGAAGAGCATTCTTATTTATGGCTTTAGCTTAAGTTTAATCTTACTAGTTTCATTTATTATGAAATACGGGCAGGAATTTAACTTTGATTATGGTATTTCAGTCCTTATTCTCGTATTTGGTGGAATTGTTTTATACTGTCAACAATTAGTTGCGGAACAAATGAATAATAAATTAGAAGAGCTTCATGAGAAAAATAAGGAAAATTACATGCAAGAAGTTGAGCAAAAAAATAGAATTGAAAATCAAGCTCAACGTATTCAGGAAAGTATGTCCCAAATTTCTAAAAGGTCTCGTGACCATAGACAATCATTAGATGAAATGAACCATGCGATCCAAGAAGTTGCTAGTGGTACTGAAACGCATTCAAACTCTATAAGAACCATTCATCAGTTAGTTAAGGATACATATAAGATTATTAACGAAATGACTGAGGAATTAAAAACATTACATCAGTCAACCGTTGATAATGAACAACATGCCACAAATGGTCTTGAAAGTTCTAATAAACTGACAAACCAAATTGAGGAATTAAAAATCAGCTTAACTTCAATGATTAGTACGTTTAATGAATTAAGCGGTAAAGTTGATTCATCAGTAAAGTCTTTAAAAGATATTCAAGACATTACTGATCAGACTAGTTTACTAGCTTTAAATGCGTCTATCGAAGCTGCAAGGGCTGGCGAACATGGAAAGGGTTTTGCGGTAGTAGCAGATGAAATACGTAAGCTCGCTGAACACACAGAACAAACAGCTAAGACCATTTCGACAAATTTACTGAGCATGAAAGAAACGAACCAAGAAACTGAACATAAACTTAATACAATGACAGATAAATTGGAAGTAAACGTTCAAACAGTAAATCAAAATCACTCTATTTTTGAACAGTTCCAAACATCTTCACAAAATTTACTAGAACAATTAGATCAATTCGTCAATAAAGCACAGCTCGCTAATGAAAACACCCAAGCAATTGAAGAGACCATTGATCAATTTACTTATTCAATCGAACAATCTTCCGCTTCAATTGAAGAAATCAGTGCATCGATTCAAGAACAGGCAGAACATAATCATCTACTTCATAAAGAGATTGAGAACTCTAACGATGCGTTACAGAAACTTACAGAACGTTCTTCATAATTAAGATATAATTGAGTTAAAGCTAAACTGTAATATTATTAAGGCCGAATTCTAGGTATTGATTTACCTAAAATTCGGCTTTTATCTTTTGATTCTTCAATATGTTTTATATACAGGCATTATTCTTCATTCTGATTATTGTTCTCTTTCTCTCTTTGCTTCTTTCTTCTTAATCGTATACGTTCCCTAATTCGTTTATAATCTAAAACGACCGTTTTAGGTCTAAACTTATCATCAGCTTTCAAGTCTCCAGTAGATGCTCTCATAAAGGACCACGCTAACATAAACATGATAAAAATAAGCGGGAATCCACCTATAATACTTGCTGTTTGTAACGTACTAAGTCCTCCTAAGAACATTAATGTTAAAGGAAGTATACATAAAGTAAAGGCCCAGAATAAACGGTTCCATCTCTCTGGTTCCCCATCCTCAACCTCTTTTTGCGTAACAGAAGCTAAAATATAAGAGCTTGAATCAAAAGTTGTTGCTAGGAAGACGACGGATAAAATGACAAATACAATAACCATAAACTTAGCTAATGGTAATTGGTTAATAATCGATATAATCGCAACCGGTGCACCTTGATCATTTAATACTGATATCACATCATAAGATCCTGTTAATTGTAAATACAAACCGAAGTTACCCATAACTCCAAAGAACAATAAACATCCAAGTGACCCATATACAATTGTTCCGACAATTACTTGTCTAATTGTACGACCTCTTGAAATTCTTGCGATAAATAATCCAACAAATGGTGCATAAACCAACCACCACGCCCAGTAAAAAACAGTCCATGCCTCTGGAAATCCAGTTTCATTAAAGTCACCCACATTTGCTAGAGGCTCTGTCCATGTGCTCATGTGGAAGAAATTATCTAGTATTAGACCAATACTGTTCGTCGTCGCCTCAGAAATAAATAATGTTGGACCTGTAATAAACACAAAAATAAGTAAGAACACAGCAAGGGTTAAGTTAAAATCGCTTAGCTTTTTAATGCCTTCTTTCAAACCAAGATATGAGCTAATTCCAAATATTAGAGTAACACCTAATAATATAATTGTTCTTAACAACATCGTATCTTCAAGTCCGGTAATATCAGATACACCCGCTGTAATTAACGGTGTACCTAAAGCTAATGTTGTTCCTGCACCACCAAGTAAACCAAATATGAACAGTACATCAATAAAACGACCAATAAATGAATCAGATGTATTACCTAGTAACGGTCTTAATGTCTCACTAATTTTAATAACAGGTGTTTTTCTAACATAAAAGAAATAAGCCATTGGTATAGCGGGTAATGTATAAATTGCCCAAGCAATCGGTCCCCAGTGGAAAATTCCATAAGTGGAAGCCCATTGAATCGTTTCAATCTGTTGCTCAGTTGGATCTAGACCAAATGGTGGCCCCTGATAATAATAGGCCCATTCAATAGTCGCCCAATATAAAATACTCGAACCAATCCCGGCACTAAATAACATTCCTGCCCATGAAAAAGTTCCAAACTCTGGCTTCTCATCTTTTTCTCCAAGCTTTACGTGACCGTTTTGACTAAATGCTACAAATACTAAAAAAAAGAAAATGCCTAAACCCATTAATAAATATAAAAAACCAAAATTACCTGAAACAAATTCATTAAGTTTATTAACAAAGGCTTCGCCAGCTTCAGGATATATAACAAGAGGTATAACAACGCATAACAAAAGGACAAATGATGCAATAAACGTTGGCCAATCAATTAATTTTCGATTCATAACGTTCTCTCCTTTGAAATCTATATTTATTACTTTGTGGCAAATTAGTTGTTTTTATTACGAAGAAGAAAAAAGCTTTGAGGTAATGATTATTTACCCCAAAGCTACAAAAGTTATTCCGCTTTTAATATTAATTTTTTCCCATTAGATTCTTCCATGTTCGTGAGATGGTAATCCCCATTAACCCAATCAAGAACTTGATTATCATACCATTCACTTCGGTAATGTCCGGCTTGACCAGGTCCTACAATTTGATACGATTTTTCAATTTCTTCAAGATCGATAGCGAACCTCCATGAAGCCCCATGATTAACTGTTCCATCATCTTTAAATGATGCCGCCATAACTGTTACCTGACTACCTCCTACAGACACTGGTTCTTTCGAATTGAAGAACTTATCTAGGAAAAAGATGTTAGACAGTGGGTGTTCAAAATAAACTTGATGGTAATCACCCCAAGCCCATCCTTCTATGTCTGATCCATAAAGGTTTTTAAGTTCTCTAACCGACTCCTCAAAGGCATTTTTAAATACTGCTTCTAACCCACCATTTTTATCAAACCATATCGAACCTTCTTCATTATAAGCAGAACGAACTAATTGATCGACCGTTTGACCTCTACCTTTAAACATACGATAAATTTCTTCAGGAATATATTCTGGGAATAGCTGTTCTTCCATTTCATCAAAAAACTCATGAAAGATTAATGGTTGAGGAGAATCTACATGATCGATATAGTCCCATTCATTTAAAAGATTAAGTGCGACTTCCTCATCATCGGATAACTCTTGTCCTTCCAAAACTTCTGCGATAATTGGCACTAACCATTCAGCCTGTAAATTCATTTGATCCATTTGTAAATCCATCATATCTTCAGTGGATAGTTGATTTGCCTCGTCCAATACGTCATGAATTCGAGTGTATCGATAAGGTTGTGCCCACACATGACTAATATGATATGGATATTCATCTGTTATAACTTTATTGTTAGCAGTAGCCACAAAGCCTTTTTCAGGATTAATTAAAGTAGGCAATTCATCAAAAGGAATATATTCGTTCAAATCATTGGAAGAATCCCAACCTGGCAAAGGTAGTAATGCATCGTCAGAGTGTTGATATTTTGGTATTTTTCCATTTGCTTTATAAGCAATCGTGCCATCCTGACTGGCAAACACAAAGTTTTGGGCTGGTGCGTGAAAATATTCTAAAGCTTCTTCAAACTCTTCCCAGTTAGACGCTCGATTAATTCTTAAAATAGCTGAAAGTTCAGTTGTCGGATCTAAAGCAGTCCAATCAACAGAAAAAGCTGTATCCGGTTTATCCGTATCAATTTCATTTGTAAATTCAGATATTATTGGTCCATGAATCGTCTCAACTATTTCAAAATCAACACTTTCACCATCTTTAACATGGATTGTTTCTTGTATAACTTCTGCGTCCACCCACTCATCATCATATAAAAACTGGTAAGGATTATTTTCGTGGCGTTTTTCAATAAACAATTGTTGTACGTCTGGATTTACGTTCGTCACACCCCAAGCAATTTGTTCATTATGACCAAGAATAATCCCAGGTACCCCAGCAAAAATGACACCAGATACATTATAGTCAGTTGATTCGAGACGAACTTGATACCAAATAGAAGGTGTAGCAAGCCCTAAGTGTGGATCATTAGCAAGTAGAGGTTTACCAGACTCTGTTTTCTCTCCACTTACGACCCAATTATTACTACCATTAAACTCATGCGTCTTTGGAGCATGAACTAAACTTTTTGTTAAGTCGACATACTCCTCATCAGAAATATTCATCATAGCACCCTCAGGGTACGATGGGAATAACTCAAAGGCTTCATCTTCACCAAAATGGTTTAATAAATAGTAGTTGAAAGCTTGCCTCTCCCAATTCCCACCTAAGTCATATGCCATATATTTTCCAATCGTTAAGGAATCAACAATTGACCAGTCTTCCATTGAATCGAGGCCCATTAATTTGAACTCTACTGGCCATTTATTTTCGTCATGAACTTCATTAATATAAGCATTGACACCTTCAGCATAAGCTTCTAATGCAGCAATTGCTTCATCATTATAAAACTCAAGAGAAGCTTCAGCAGCTCTTCTTAACCCTAGTGTTCTAAAGTACTTATCTTGAGTTAAAGCTGCTTCTCCTGCGACTTCACTAAGCCGTCCAGAAGCTTGTCTTCTTGACATTTCCATTTGAAACAATCGATCTTGTGCTGTTACGTATCCTTGAGCATAAAATAAATCTTCATTGGTTTCAGCTGAAATATGTGGCACTCCGGCATCATCTCTTATGACCGTGACATCCGCTTGCAATCCAGCCAAAACTCGTTCACCTTCTATTTCTGGTATTGAACGATTGACGTAAGCGTTTACATAAATGAGTAATGTAATCACTACCACTATCACTGCGGCTAAAAAGATGAGCAGCCATTTTACCCAAGGTTTTCTTTTTCTTTTATGTACACTTTCTTCAATCTGTTCTTGTCTTACTGTTTCCATAATCTGTTCTCCCCCTCTATTCAAACCCAACTCTATTATATAATTTTACAAAAATTTTGACATTTTAACAATTTATGAACGTTTCCTTTTTTATTTCCTTATCCTCTGAATCTCGTTTAAAATGGTAAAGGGTAGAGTTTGATTTTTAACGGATTATTTGAGGTGAACAATATTGACGAATAAGCAAAAAGTATTAATCGCTAGTATTATAGGTATGGTCGTTTTAGGTTCTGTCATTGTATATTTAAGCTATCTTGGGTTAACACCTGATGAAGATCGCGTTAACGACATAGAAGAAAGAGCACAAGATTATGTAAATGAGCACTTTTCGAATGATTATGAAGTAGTAGACACATTTTATGACAATGTAGATGTTTATGATACATTTAGTTATGCTGCCATCGTTGAATCAGAGACTGATGACCGCTTTCGCTTTTTAGTATTTGAACACAATGAGACTAACGAGTTAACTGACAGCTATGTCGCTGAAACGTTTGAGTACGAATTAGAAAATATTTTACGCACAAAGTTAAATGAGGCTTATGGTGAGGAACAAATCGATGAATTATGGCTAACTTATCCAAAAGATGCTGGACAACAATTAAATCTTAACCATCAAGATATTCCATCTGTTAAAGAGTTTGACTTGAAGCCAGTTATTAGGGTCACACTTGATCGTGGTGAAGAAGAACAAGATGAAAAGAAATTAAATCAAATCATCAATGAAATTAAGGATGAACTAGACATAAGTGGTGGTCATATTACATTAAGCTTCAACGACTCTGCACTGATCTTCAAAGATAAAGATATTCGAAAAGACCTATAATAACTGGAGGATTAGTTTCCTCCATTATTCATTTGTAGTAGTGTTTCGCCAAAGTAAGAGTTTGTTTCGCCAATCTTATACAACATATAAATTAAAAAACGGTAAGCTACTTTTGTAGTAGCTTACCGCTTTTCTTATTATAATAGCTTCTTAATGTCTTCTTCGATCTTCTCTGGCTTGGTTTGTGGTGAATAACGCTCAACTACATTTCCATCCCGATCTATTAGAAACTTAGTGAAGTTCCATTTGATTTCTCCACCTAACATGCCTTTCTTCTCTTCTGTTAAGAACTTAAATAGTGGTACTTTGTCTTCTCCTTTAACATTTACCTTTTTGTAAACTGGGAATGTTACACCATAATTGGTTTGACAATAGTTTAATATTTCTTCTTGATTATCGAACTCTTGATTCATGAACTGATCTGATGGAAAACCTAACACTTTGAAACCTTTACCATTATAAGATTCATATAATTTTTGTAGACCTTCAAATTGTGGAGTGAACCCGCACTTACTTGCTGTATTCACAATCAACAGGACGTCTCCTTGATGTTCTTTTAAAGATTCTAATTCACCATCACTCTTCTCTACTTTAAAATCATACAGTCCCATCTAATCCCTCTTTTCATTATTTTTTAAATCACAAGAGTTACAATACAACTTTCCTTGAATATGACTTCCATTTAAAAAACCATTTTCACAATAAACAGGTTTGTTACAGCGATCGCAATGCCCAACCAATTCCACCATCTTAATCACCTACATTCCCTTTTATTATATTGTAGCAAAATATTACAAACCTTTATATTCATACACCTATTATGATATAATAAATCAAACACCCTCTTACTAAAGGAGGCCCAGTTCATGAGCTTAAAATCTAGCATTTATAAATTCTTAAGAATTTGGAACGATGTTGATGCAGTAAGAAAGGGGCGCGTCGGAAAACGTATCGGTAGACGTGCTGCTGGTAAGGCAACAGGAAAAGCATTAAAGAAATTATTTAAATAAATAGATTACAGAAAGAACCCATTTCGTTATTTACGAAATGGGTTCTACTTTCCTATGGGGGTATTCAAATAAATATAGAGGAGCGGCTATATTAATGGCCACTCCATTTATATATCATCACGCATGTGCGTGTTATATTAGTCTTCATAATCAACTTCAAGAATTGCTCCTGTATATGCATCAATTGTTACACCTGCTTCTTGTTGACCCTTTACTTCAACTTCATATACATAATAGCCATCATCTTCTTCCAATTCGATTTCAGATACTTTACCTGAAACAGCTTCTAATGCTAATATTATTGCTTTTTCCTTACCAATAGGTTCTTTAGCATCTGACTGTTTTTGATTCTCTTCTTTGTTTACATCTACCTTAACCTGTTTTTCATTACTGACTGTTTTGTCAGATTTACGATCAGCATCTTCTTCTAATTTCAAAATTTTACCTGTATAAGCATCAATGATAAGTTCATACTCCTTTTCACCGTCTTTAACCTCAACTTCGAAATAAGCCTGATCCTTACCTTTACTCTCAAGTTCAACCTCTTCAATCGTGCCGTTCACTTTGTTAAGTACAATATCCTCTAATTCTTCAACGCCAATTAACTTATTCGCATTTAAGGTAGCTTGGGACTCCATTTCGCCATTCACATCCAATTCTTGATCTGAAGATTTTGAAAGAGAATCACTATACGTAACAGCACCTACTGTTCCACCAACTGCAATTGTGCTTGCTAATGCTCCTGCGATCACTTTACGCCTCATAGAAAATACCTCCTAAAGTTTTTCTATTTCCAATATATCTTGTCAACATGAGAAAACTTAGAAGATAAAATTAGAAAACGATTAGAATTTATTAAAAAACCTGCTTGAATTGAAAAAAAGCTAAAATATGTTTTGCTCTTCAAATATTTTTAATCAAGAATTTTCTTACCATAAAAAAAGCCACTATGTTTTCAAACATAGTAGCAGTAGCTTATCAATATTTGTTAATTGTCACCATCGTCATCATCTTCGTCAGTATTTTCATCCCATATAATAACTGCTTCTCCATTTAAGGCATTTATTCTTACAATCACATCTTGATCATCTGTTTCAACTTCTATTAAATAATATAAGGTACCATTAATTTCTTTATAGTCAATATCGTCGATTTCACCATTGAATTTATTTAGAGCAAGATTAACGGCCTTATCTTCTGAAATTGGTGTTTGTGTTTTTAATTCAGTTTGTTCGTCAATTATTTCACCTGTTTCAGCATCCATAACTATAAAGACAACCTCATTATCTTCTTCAATTTCAACGCCGTAATAAGGCTCTTCTCCATCAGAAAAATTTACAGATACCACATTACCTGAATAATCATCTTCGAGCTTACCTAGAATATCGTCCTTCGTTAACAATTTATCTTCTTCTGGCTCTTGTTCTTGCTCAAACTCTTCCTGATTATCTTCTTCATCTTCAGCTCGACTCTCTGGTTCGTCCTCTTCCTTTTCTAAATTAGGTCCGCTCTCAGATTCATTTGATGAATCAAACCTCAAATCTTCTAATTCACCACTTTGTTTATTAACAAAAACTGTATATGAGCCTGAAGGTAAGCTGACTCTGACTGAATAGTGACTGGAGTCTTCCTCAACTTCTTGAATATCACCTGAATAAGCATTTAAGACGATTTGCTCTGCTTCTTCTTGTGATATTTGTTCTGCCGATGTTGTTCCGAAAATGAACTGTTGTGCCAACACAAATACCACAACGGTTAGTATCGCTCCTCCCAACATCCAGATGATTCGTTGTTTCATTTTATTTCACCCTTAAAATCATTATATATACTAATCATATACATCTGACATTAAAATTTAATGAGAACTCAATGAATTTATCCTTAAAATCACTGTTGTCCCTTGATGTTTCTTACTATCTAAACTAATGGAAATATTTAGTGATTCAGCTAATTCCTTTGCTAAAGCCAGTCCTAACCCCGTTCCTCCATTGTCACGATTTCTAGCTTCATCTACACGATAAAACCGATCGAATACTTTTTCCATTGACTCTTCAGGAATACCAATCCCTTGATCCGCTATAGTAACAACCGGCCCTTCCTTCAATGATATTTGAACAGGATCATCACTATATTTACATGCATTATCAACAAATATATATATTAATTGCTTTAATTTCTGTTCATCAGTCGTAATAAGAACAGGTTTTTCTAGCTTCACATGTACAGGACGCTGATAAGCACGTTCCATATTCTTCGCCACATTTAATAAAACTTCATCTACCTGAACCTCTGATGCGTCTATCTTCCAATCTTTATCACGCCTAGCCAGTAATAAGAGTTGTTCAGTTAACTCTTTCATACGAACAGCTTCAGTATGAATTGCCTCAATTGATTCTTTTATAACCTCTGGACGCTCCATCCCTCTGCGTTTGACTAAATTCGCATAACTCTCAATAACCGTTAAAGGTGTTCTTAGTTCATGAGATGCATTTGAGACAAATGCTTCTTGTTTTTCGTAGTTTTCTTTAAGTAGATCCATTAATTCATTAAACGTTTGACCCATTGTAAATAATTCATCATTAGACTGTTTATTTAATGGTATATGTTTAAAAGTTTGACTGCGTTTAATATCATTCATTGTTTTAATCAGTGACTGAATAGGTTGAATGATCAAATCAGACAATAGCTTCCCCGAAATAAACACTGGAATTAACGCAATTACTGTAACTAAAATTAATACAAGTTTAAGGGTGTTTAAATTATCATCGACTGATTTTAGACTCTCAAACACTTGTAAGTAGACAACTTCTCCATCCATCCAAATAGTTGGAAACTGAACATATCCATAAGAAATATCTGAGTGACTCACAATAAATGATTGCCTACCACGCTCGAAATCAATTTGGAAATTCCTCAGAGAAGTAGGCACATCTCCTGAAATAACAGCTGTAGTCATCAACTGACCATCTTGATTTACAACTCTTAACATACCATCATTTGGGACATAAAAACTCATTAAGTCAATAGCAGAAAACTGATCCGTCTCATTGCGCAAGCCTGAATGGATACTTTGGGCATTTGATTCAACACGTTCTAATTCACGATCATACGTGATTTGGATAAAGGTGTAGTAGATTGTGACTGACAATAGTACGATTAAAATGACAAATAAGAATGTTGAATAAAAAAATATTTTATTTTTTAGTTTCATAAGGATCCTTCAATACGTAGCCAACTCCGCGTACTGTATGAATGATTTCATCGTCATCCTTGGAGTCGATTTTTTTCCTTAAATAACGAACATAAACATCTACCACATTCGTATCTCCTACATAATCAAATCCCCAAACAGCATCCATTATTTGGTCACGAGTTAAGACTTGTCTCTTATGATTTAGAAAATAAACAAGTAAATCGAACTCCCTCGGCGTTAGTTCGATAAAACGCTCTCCTCGATAAACTTCTCTTGTACTTTGATTTAGTTTTAAATCTTCAAAGCTTAACCAACCATCATCTTCTTGCCCTTCATTATTTTTAATCTGCCTTAATGCCGCTCGAATTCGAGCTAGCAACTCTTCTATTTCAAATGGTTTAGTTATATAATCATTTGCACCAAGATCCAACCCTGTCACTTTATCCTCAGTAGAGTCTTTGGCTGTTAATAATAAAATTGGAGTGTGTTGGTCATTTTTCCTAATTCGTCTTAATAACTCAATTCCACTCATCTCTGGCAACATAATATCTAAAATAATTAAGTCCCATTGTTGGGAGCGATATAACTCCAAAGCATCATAACCCGAATGTGCTTTACTAACCCCATAGCCTTCATAAGTTAATTCCAATTCAAGCACTCGAGCAATTTTTTCTTCATCTTCTATCACAAGAATTTCTGTGTCTGCCATACAAACACCTCTTTTGACCTATGCGTCTAAATTTTCATTTAATTTTATGATACCATATTAGTAGAGAGGAGTGTTACAATGCCAACCTGTCCTCATTGTCAGGAACCTTTTACTTATAAACAACTACTTCCATTTGCCTGGAAGCCTCGTGTAGGAATTCTTTGTACAAATTGCCAAAATACATCCTATAACTCAGCAAGTATGAAAAAGAAGGCAACATTAATCTTATTTATCTTCCCGACTTTAGTTATGTTAAAAGAGTTATTTAATATTCCTTTTCAAATTATGTACATCATCTTTCTCGTTGTGGTCATTGCTTTAATCTTCTCTTTACCTTTAGCTGTTAAGCCAACCAAGGAGGAAGAACCCTTATGGTAAAAGAGCGAGGAACTATACTATTTGATGGAGTATGCAATTTATGTAATGGAATAGTTCAATTCGTATTAAAACGTGACAAACGCGATCACTTTCAATTCGCTTCGCTACAAAGTGATGCGGGAATTCAGGTTTTAGAAAATTATCAATTAAACCAAGGTTTAGATACGTTTGTATATGTCTATAAAAACAAGGCTTACACCAAATCCTCAGCTGCATTATATGTCTTAAAAGGATTAGGTGGAATATGGAAAATCTTATTTATCTTCATCATCATACCAAAGTTCTTAAGAGACCCTATTTATAATTGGATTGCTCGTAACCGTTATAAGTGGTTTGGTAAAAAAGATGAATGCATGTTACCAAGACGTGAATTTAAACATAAATTTTTAGAATGAAAACGGAGGCCAATTGAAAGAAAGGGCCTCCGTTTTGTTTACTTCGAAATAAATAATTGAGTCCAATATGGTGACATGTTTCCACTTGGTTCATAACCAATACCAATATGCGTAAATGAATCATTTAAAATATTTTTACGGTGTCCTTCGCTATTCATCCATTGTCTTACGACTTCTTCTGCTGAATGTTGACCTGCCGCAATGTTCTCACTTGCTGCTGTATAATCAATTCCAAATTGATCTAACATATCAAATGGTGAGCCATACGTAGGAGACGTATGACTAAAATAACCATTATCAGCCATGTCTACTGATTTCGCTTGAGCTGCCTCATTGACTTCTTGGTAAATCTCAAGAGGGTCTAGACCTTGTTTTTCACGTTCAGCATTAGTTAAATTAACTACTTGTTGAACCATTTGTCGGACATCACTTGGTTGATTAGCTTGAGCTTCACCATCTTGAGCTTGTTGCCCTTGCTGAGCTTGTTGCCCTTGACCTTGACGATCCTCTGTTGTTTGACCTCTGTTATCATCTTCTGTTTCGTTAAAACGATGATTAATATTGAATCCACGGTCTGATTCGTAAGGGAAATTTACATTTCCATCATTATTCCCATCGAAGAAAGGAAAGTCATTACGATCTCGGTTTGGTGTATCATTTTGTGCATTTTGATCACCTTGATTGTTTTGCCCAGGTCCAAACCCGACATTCTGCAAATCATTATTTGTTGTATCTGGATTCATTCCTTCTTCTGTATTACAACCTGTCAGGATCCCACCAAATAATATTAAGACGAATAGCCATTTTATGTGACGTTTCATTATTACTTACCTCCCTCATTAAATTAATAATTTCTTAAAATATCTTCGTTCTTCTTTGATTTCCTAATGAACTATTGAAGTTTCATTAATTGGTGGCCATCAATTAATGAAAAATTAGGTTGAATTTGGAATCAATTATTATACCTAAATAAGCTTCAAAGGATTTTTTCCTTTTTTTAGGATAAATTAATATAATCGCACCTTTGGATCTCCACATCAAACATGGTGGTACACCCTCCCATATCTCACAGCGTCGATGCGCAAAAATTCCTTCGTTCAACCTAACCATGCGTGGATGCCGAATATGCTCCTTTAGTCATGTTCAATCCAACCTGTAAGCCAACAGATTGTTCAGCGGCTTGTTTAAGCTCTTGAACCCGCTTTAGGCCTACGGCTCTTTTCGCTGCTTTGTTTATTTCGTTTAAAAGCTCTTCCTCAGTTGACTGAATAATGTCACGGGGGAAATAGCCCTGTTTTAGTAGTTGAATCGCAGCTTTTCCAGTCCAGCTTTTGAACACTTGCTGGAACTCCGGGAAATAGCGGTCAAGCAAGTTATGCATTTGAGCTTTAATCGATGATAAATCCTCTTGAATGATGTCATAAAGCTTCATGCCTTCGCGAGGTTCAGCGTACACATCTTCAGGTAGTGTCGGTTCATGAAACCGACCATCGCGGACAACTTGTGCAATCACTTTAGCGTCCTTCGTGTCGTTTTTAGTTGGAGAATCATCATCCAGTTCTTTCGAACGTTTAACCTTCATCGGATTCACCACGACTGTCTGCAGGCCTCGATCTTTTAAATAGTAAGCAAGGTTTAACCAGTAGTGGCCCGTTGGTTCCATGCCAATGATGACATGAGTTCGATTGAGTTTATTAGATAGAGATTCAATCCAATCAAGTAGATTGGTGAAACCTTCAAATGAGTTGTGGAACATGAGTCGTTTAGCGAGATCAAGCCCACGATCATCAATAGCACGCGCAACATGCTTTTGTTTTGCGATGTCTACTCCGATAATCAATGTGTTTTCTGTAATTTGCTTTAATCGTTGATTTTGTGTAAAATCCAATTTGAGTCCTCCTTCGGTATTTTCGAGGTCCTTGCAGACACTCTCTATACTACCAAGGAGGTCTTTTTTTGTATAATCACGAAATCTTCGATTTTGAGTCAAATTTCTTTATTACAGGAATGCTCCTTTTTGATTGTCATAAACATTAGTTTGAAACGGAAGCAAAAAAATATGCTCCCAATAATAGGGAGCATTGGTAAATCAGTTATTTAACAAATCCTCAAGTACTTTTTGAACTTGATAACCTTCTTCAAAAGTGATTAACTCAGCGTCTTTCCCTTCTAATCCTTTTACGAGCTCATCTAATAACGTGATTTTATTTTCCTCAAGTGTGTTCACTTTTTCTGTATCCTTTTCCTTAGTCCGAATGAATAAATCTCTCCAATTTCTCAATTCTAAAACTGCTTTTGAACCAAATAGTTTAAAGGATAAATGTTCCTTCTGGCCAATCCCACTTAATCCATTGAATAGAACTGGAATTCCTCCAATAGTAAGCTTAGCCATGAATCCTGTTTCGCACTTTGTAGTGTCAAGTGGATAATCTACAAATGACTGTACCAGATTAGGTATACCAATTAATCTTGATGTTAAATGTAAATAATGAGGCCCAATTTCTCTTATAAAGCCACCCTGTTCACGCGTGGCAATCCAATTATTTTGTTGCCAGGCTCTTGGCCATTCAGGGAAATACATGTGAAACTCAACTCGTTTGATTTCTCCCAAAACATTGTCATTTATTAACTTCTTCATTTTTAAAAATTCTTGATGATATGGCAAAGGGAAATTCATCGCATTCACTACGTTTTTCCTATTAGCTGCTTCATACATTTCACGAGCTTCTTCAGTACTATTGGCTAATGGTTATTCACATAAGATGTGCTTACCGTGAGAAATAATATTAAGAGCAATTTCATGATGAAATTTCGGTGGAACTGCTAAATAAACAAGGTCAATTTCATCGTTTTTTAACAGATCACTATGAGAAGGATAAGATTGTACTTCACCATATTTCTTTTGAATTTGTTCTAAGCGGTCCTTGTTAGGTTCACAGTAACCTGACACTTTGAATCGAGGATGCTCAATTAATTGTTTTAATATACGTTCTCCTACTACACCTAAACCTATAATGCCTACTTGATATACGTTTTTCATTCGTATTCTCCTTGTTCTTTTATTAGTCATATTTTATTATTCACATAGTTTATAACTTTTTTCAAAAAAAGAGAACCCGACTAGATGTCAGGTTCTTTTGTTTCAGTTTATAATTTTATAGAAACAACTTTTGGCTCTGTCATATTCTCAATTGAAAATCGAACACCTTCTCGACCAAGTCCAGAATTCTTAACGCCACCAAACGGCATTTCGTCAATTCGATAATCACTTGTATCATTAACCATCACGCCGCCACAATTAAGGTGTTGAATGACATAAAAAGCGCAATCTAAATTTTTCGTAAAAATTCCAGCCTGAAGACCATAGTCAACATCATTTGATTTCTCAACTGCTTCTTCTAATGAGTCCACAGGGAACACATTAACAACGGGACCAAAAATTTCTTCTTTAACAATTTTAGCATCCTCTGGCACATCAGCTAATACAGTTGGCATATAAAATGCACCTTCACGTTTACCACCAGCTACTACTCTACCACCTTTTGCAATCGCTTCATTTACCCACTCTTCAACTCGCATAGCTTCTTTTTCTGTAATTAGCGGGCCCACATCGGTATCATCTCTTAACTTATCACCAACCTTTAGCGATTTAGTTTGAAAAGCTAATTTTTGAACAAATTCATCATATACATCACGTTCAACATAAATGCGTTGCACGCCTATACAATTTTGACCTACTGCTCCAAACGATCCTGATACACAAGATGCCACTGCATCATCTAAATCACAATCACTAAGCACAATAGTAGGAGAATTAGAGCCTAATTCCATACCAACATGTTTAATTCCTGATTGTTCAGCAACCTTACGCCCTGCATCTAATCCTCCTGTGAACGACACCATTTTAACAGCTGGATGTTTAACTAGTGTCTCACCAAGATCTTTCCCTGATCCAGTAATTACACTTAACATGCCTTTAGGTAATCCCGCCGCTTCAAATGCGTCAGCTAGCAATAGAGCACTTAATGGCGTGACTGAAGCTGGCTTAACCACGATGGCATTACCAGCTGCAATCGCAGGCCCTACTTTATGAGCAACCAAGTTAAGTGGATCATTAAACGGTGTAATTGCACCTACAACACCTACTGGAAAACGATAATAATACCCAAAACGATTTTCACTTCCTTCATTTTGATCGAAATTAATCGTTTCGCCTTTAAGTCGTCTCGCTTCTTCGGCACTAATTTCTAATGTTTGCATAGCTCTCTTAACTTCGCCACGCGCCTCAGTAATTGTTTTACTGCCTTCAGTTGCAATCGTCTGAGCATATAATTCTTTATTTTCATTCATGTATTCTACCGCTGCTTTTAATACTTTGATCCTGTCATGAGTTGGCCAATTTTGATGACGTTTAAAAGCTGCTTCTGCTTCCTCAATAGCCTTCTTCATATCTTCTTTTGTTGATAGTGGAACATGCGCAACTAATCTGTTATCTTGAGGATCATACACACCAAAAGTTTGAGCCGCATCGACCCATTTTCCTGCCAACAACATTTTTTCAGCTCTAACATGAAGCTGTTTCATAACATCACCTCACTATACTCGAATTTTTTTGATACACCTGGTGAGCGTGAATCATATCAATTAATAAGGAGAAACCCGTCTCCTTAAGTCCTGCTCCAGCACCCGTTAACATAATGGGGCCTGATAAATCGCACTCATATAGAATGGCATTTGTTGCACCTTTCACACCTGCGAGTGGATGATTTGCGTCAATTTTCTCTGGCGCCACACGAGCATCAATACCATCATCCGTCTTTCTAATTCTTGCAAGTAATTTCCAACTTTTATCTTCTTCTAACGCACTCTGAATCATGTCTCCATTGAGGTTCGCAATGCCCTCACACGGAATATCTAGTGCACTAATCTTTTCACCCATAACATAATGGGATAGAATCGCGGTTTTATATCGAACATCATACCCTTCAATATCACTTGTTGGATTGGCTTCCGCATACCCAAATTCTTGAGCTTGCTCCAACGCCTGATCAAACGATAACCCCAGCTCCATTTCAGTTAAAATATAATTCGTCGTCCCATTTAAAATGCCAACCACTTCGTAAATGTCATTACCCATTAATGTTGTTTTCGGTAACCTTAAGGCCGGTGTTCCACTCATGACTGTACCTTCAAAGCCAAAGAAGCAGTTATGGGAATCCGCCAAAGATTGAAGTTCATCCAGTTTAAGTGCCACTGGGCCTTTATTCGTTGTGACAACGCTTTTACCATTTTTAAACGCAGCTTCACAATGATCGATTGCAGGTTGGCCAGTCTGCACATCCGTAAATGTTACTTCAACGATTAAGTCGGCATTGGTTTTTTCAATAGTTTCAAGACTACTGAATCCATATTCTTTTGCGTTGGGATAGGCATCTACTCGCCCCTCATTACGCACGACATTTAATAAACTTGGGATGTCTAAACCGTCAGGATCATAGACAGCACCTTTCATTAAGTCAGAAACAGCTACTACTTTCGTGTCTAAACCATATTGTTTTATAAGAATCTCTTTCTTTTCGTGAAGGATTTCTGCAAGTGCCTGACCAACACCTCCAAAACCTACAAATGCTACTTTCATCAAAACCCTCCTTTACTTAGCTAAGACGTTTTCAGGCAGTGCAGCAAAAGCTTGCTCTAAGTCTGCTATGAGATCATCTAAATCTTCAACACCTGCTGAGTATCGAATCAACCCTTCAGGAATTCCCATGGCCGCTCGTTCCTCTGGAGTACATTCAACGTGACTCGTTGTTCTTGCCGGGCCTACAATCGTCTCAACTGCACCTAAATTCGCCGCACGATTAGCATATTGAAGTTTAGGCAATAAATGGCGAACAGTCTCCATTCCACCTTTTACAGAAAAACTTAACATTCCTCCAAAACCACGCATCTGACGTTTCGCTATATCATGACCTGGATGATCTTCTAACCCTGGATAAAACACATCATCAACTACATCAACAGTTTTTAAATACTCAGCCACTTTCTGCGCATTGTCGTTTTGACGTTCAATTCTTAAGTGAAGCGTTTTCATGCCACGTAACAATAAATAGGCAGCCATCGGATCAAGTGTTGCACCATTTATTTCACGATAATGATAAATTTGTTCAACTAAATCTTCACGTCCACAAACAACTCCACCTAAAGCGTCTGCATGACCGCCAAGGAATTTGGTAGCACTATGAATCACTAGGTCTACTCCTAATTCAATAGGATTTTGATTAATTGGGGTTGCAAACGTATTATCAATAATCACTAATGCACCAACATCATGGCCTGCTTGAACCATTCTTTCAATATCTGTGATTTTGACTGTAGGATTTGTAGGAGTTTCTAGATAAAGCACCTTACATCCTTTGGCAACCTCTTCTTCGATCGCTTCATGATTTCCTGTTTCACATAACTCTACTTCTATTTGCTGTTTAGGCAAGAACTCTGTGAAAATCTTATTCGTTCCACCGTAAGTATCTTTAATCGATACAATACGGTCACCCGGATATAAGAAAGTAGCTAACGTATTGCTAATAGCTGCCATTCCTGTTGAAAAGCTCGTTGCAGCTTCTGCACCTTCTAAAATTTTCACTTTATCTTCAAACGCTTGAACTGTAGGGTTTGTATTACGACCGTAGATGTGTCCTTCTTTTTGTCCTGTTGCTACGTCTAACCATTCATCCATGTCGTCATAACCAAACGAAACACTATGAACGACCGGAACTTGTGTAGCACCATGAACTAGCTGTGCTTTTTCCCCTGCCCAAAGTGCTTTTGTTCCCATTTTCTTTTCATTCATCATCTCAATCTCCTCCTAACTAATTATTCCATCGCTTCCGTCTGGCATTTGAAATGGACTTTGAATGAGTAATTTTCTTGGATAATTCGTAAACATTTCAACGCCGTTATCGGTTACACGGAAAGATTCACTCATTTCTAAACCATAATGATCGAGCCAAATTCCTGGGATAAAATGAAAGGTCATATTTGGTTGTAACTCAGTTCGATCACCTTTACGAATACTCGCTGTATGCTCTCCCCAGTCTGGCGGGTAATTTAAACCCATGGAGTAGCCTAATCGAGATTCCTTTTCAATTCCATAACGTCTAGTTGATTTACGCCATGCTTCTTCCAATTCCTCTAACATAACTCCCGGTTTCACAATGGACATCACATCTTCAATACCTTCAGCCACTATTTGCGCCAAACGTTCTAACTTTTCTGAAGGCTGACCAACATGAGCTGTACGCGCTAATGGGCAATGATAACGTTTATAGCAACCCGCAAGTTCAACAATGACGGAATTATCTTCTTTAAAGTACTGATCGCTCCAGGTCAGATGTGGTGTCGATGTGTTTTCGCCTGTTGGAAGCATTGGAACAATCGAAGGATAATCACCCCCGTAGTCTTCAGTACCTCTCACTAATTCGAAAAAGATACTCGCTGCAGCATCACATTCGCGTGAACCAGTGTGGATACTCTTTAGCCCAGCTGTCATGGCTTGCTCTGCAATTTTCGCTGCACGCCGAATATAATCGATTTCCTGTGGTGATTTAATAATTCTTACCCAGTTCACCAAGCTAGTCACATCAGTGAATGTGACATTTGGCAATTTTTCTGTTAACACTTCAAAAGACTTTGCCGTAAAATAATATTGCTCTTTTTCAACTCCAATGGTTCGATTGCCCTGACCAATCTGTTCTAAAATTTCCGCGATAAACTCCATTGGGTGATATTCCATGGATTGCACATAATAATCTGGGTAAGCCATGATGTTTTCATCGTACATCCAAGTTTTGGCCTTAGCTCCAGGTGCATCCATATAACGCCCAATCCAAATCGGTTGTGGTTCGTCAATAATGACAATCAGCATTTGATGAACGTAGAATGACCAAGCGTCGTAGCCAGATAAATAGTTCATATTGGCTGGATCTGTGATTAAAAGTACCTCAACGCCCTTTTCTTCCATGCTCCGCTTCGTTTTTTCTAACCGACTTTGATACTCCACAATATCAAAATCCAACACCATAACATCCTCCCTTCATTAAATGACAGAATTTTTAGTTTTCTTAATTATATTATACGAAGACAATGCGATAAATGTAATGTTCAAAGTGTATGAACTTTTTAAATAAGGATTTATACAATTTGGATAAATATAGACTTACGCATACAAAAAAAGACGAACTTTAGGTTTTTACACCCATAGTTCGCCTTTGTTTCTTAATCCCTAAATTGATTTAGCATCCATAACCTTACGCTAAACTCTAATAAGAATGAATCATCAGCATCTACTAAGGAAAGTTTTGTTAGTTTCTCGATATTTCTTAAGCGATATAACAAGGACTGTCTATGCAGATTTAATGCTCTCGCAGTTTGGCTGACATTACCTTTGTACTTTTGATATGTCATAAATGTCTGGATTAAGTCGGTTTTACGTTTATGATCATAATCCACTAAAGGTTGTAAAATTTCTTGTACATGTCTCACCACTTCACGATCATGTGTGAGCATTAATAATAAGTGATTTACTTTCGTTTCTTCAAAAAAGGTTCTCTCACCAAAGCCATATTGCCTAGTATGAATATCTAGAGCTGTTCTTGCTTGATGATAACTTTCATAAAACACATTGCCATCACCGCGGTGAAAACCAACACCCCACGCAAAGTCAAGATTCGTCAATTGGTCGTGCAAACGTCTTTCTACCATATCAAGAAAATGATTGACATTCTCTTGATAGGCAAAATCATCGGTTTCTAAGTAGATAATGACCTCTCCATCATCAAATGTTGACATCGTCTTTCGGCCAAGTTGTTGACTAGCGTGTGTAATTTCTTTTTGAACATAATAATTTAAGCTGTGTAACGACGATTGCATAGAACGATCATTTTCATGTTCTTCAAGATCTACTGTTTGAAAGTCACCAACGATACACGCGTATGATTTGGTTAAATCATAACCTAGTAATTCACCTTTAGATAAAATCTTCGTTGTTAGCTCTTGCTTTTCTTTTGCTAAGTCCAAAATAAAATTATCTTTCAATCTAATCTCAGTTGTTTCGATCGCATTTTCGGTTAAGAAGTATAAAGCACAAGCTGTTAGACCATGTTCTAATACGTTCATCGTTAGCCAAGTTAAATCCTCAGGCTTTTTAGGTTTAAATAATAGATAACCTTGTTTTTTGTCATTAGAAAATATACTAAGCTCATAACATGTTTTATCATTTACGTAATATTGATCAAGATGATGATATAAAGGGTGCTCTTCCAATGGTACTTCCGGTTGTTCTAGTTTCTTAATGTCTCCTTCGGCATGACCATTTAAGACATCAATCACATCAGTATCAAACTCATAATTAGCTCTAACAATCTGTCTTTGATCACTAATGGCAACAGGGATTTTTATATTTCTATGTAAAAGTTCTAGAATATCTTTTAAAGAACCACCACTTAACACGCAATCTGTTAACTGTTGTCTTAACTGTTCAGCTTTTTCCCGTTCCCACTCATTCTCACGACTGATCGCATCAATCACATCTTGAATAACATCTGAAAAACGAACCTTCCAAGGTATTTCAATTAAAATAAAATCAGATGCCTCTGCCACTTCAACGATTCTCTCAGGTACATTAGTAATATGACGACCAGTAGCAATCGTTAAGGCTGAAGCCCCTGATTGAATAACATCTTGAACAAATTTCTCAAATAATATTGGATCATCAGCACATCCAATTCCTGTCGTTAGTACAAACTCATGCTTACGCACAAAATTCTCAACAGGAACTTCAATGACAGATACCCATTCTACAGTTGTATCTTTTAAATGCTGATTTCCAGTTATAACCTTTGCCTCTTCCATTACCTTAAGGTCCACAATATCTTCCATGACAATGCCCATTCTCATCACCTATACAATTTGACATCCCTTAATAATATTATAATGACGAGATAGGATTCCAGTCAATTCAGAAAATTTAGATTTATTGTCTATAATTGAAGAAGTCTTCGTTCTTTTTCTTCAAAAAATATTCGATCGAAAGGTTTTAGTTCAGATATGCTAAAATTAGCTTAATTCCCACAGTAAATAACAATGCGAGTAAACAACACATAACAGGAATAACCCAGACACTCTCTTTGAACTTCAAATATAATTTTTTTATCAACCTAATCACTTCTTCACATAGTTTGAAGTTAGTTTGACACCAACTAATCTGGGTCATGCATTACCGTAAGTAAGATCATTACCTTATATAATTTTGAATTTTGTGATAATATATTGAATGGTAAATAACTTATCCCTTGAGGTGAATAATGAAAGAAGTTATAAGCACAACTACATTTTTTACTCTATTTTTTACATTACATACCATTGTTTCTTGGGTATTCCCTTTCCTTAATTTAGGATGGCTTCTTGCATGGTTATTAATTGTCGTCATTTCCCTTATTATAAGTAAGTTTTTATATGAGTGGTTAGAACGTCAAGAGGAAGGCTACTTACCACCTAAGAGACGAAACCTCCTATTCTTCTCAATAGTAATCGTTGGCTTGTCACTCGTTGCCGTACAATATTGGAATGAATATAAGGAAAAACCTTTTTCAGAAGTCCTAGCGCATTACAGCTATCCCGACCAAATCATGATTAATCCATATGAGGGCACTGATCCGATTACGAACAAGTCAACCATAGACGATCTGATGAATTTTTTATCACAATATAATGTTCAAAAAGTTAAGAATGACAAAGGTGAACGAGCACTTGGGGGACATGAATTAGTGTGGGATAACGACAAGGGCTTAAATGGCCCTGCTGTTGTTATGGTGTTGATTAGTGAGGATAACATATGGGTAAACTTTGATCGTTATGAGGTCTTAAATGGGCCAATAGATATAGAGTGGGTTGAGCAATCCTTAACAATTAATTAAATTAGAAGAGCATCGAACAAAGTCGATGCTCTTCTTTTCATTCATTTATTAATATACAACGTTTTGATATTTAGGATTCGCGCCATACTCATTTGTTTCATCATTACTATCTAATAATAAGAAAACTAGTAAGATAATCCATCCAATTATTGGCACCAAAATTATTAAGTACCACCAACCACTTCTTCCTGTATCATGCAATCGTCTAACAGCAACAGCGATGCTTGGTATTATTAAAAATAAGACAAATAATACATATATGATTGTAAATAAATCTGTCGCATTTGCGAATGCTTCTAATATAGACGTTAACAAAGCATTGACTAATGTAAAAATCCAATATTCTTTTCTTCTAGAACGCCCACTGAAGTCGGCATATTTTTGATAAGGTAACAAATACCACTGTAACAAACTATTCCTCCTAAATTTTCATTTAATCAACTTCAACAAAAAACTTTTCTACTTCCTCTACAGAATTTGTTTTTAAAACAATTCCGTTATGGTCTGTTAGGATGTAAGTTGTCTCATTCTGTTCAAGACCTAAGAGTTCACTTTCATTTATGTACCCTTCTCTAGGCTCCATAATTATATTGACAGATTGTATTTTAGACTCAAAAGGGGGTTCATTCATAGATTCGTAGACTGGATCATTGTTGATGTTAGAATTGTAAATATAAATTCCATAATATCCCTTATCTACTGTCATCGTATCTTCGAGATCTACCATAGTATAAGGTAGTACCTTAATTTGCTCAACATCATAAGACGGGAGCTGATCTTGTTCATGGGTAAATGTATCATATGATACTAATTCTGTCTTATATTCTCCTTTAAGTGAAACTTCAACTTTTTGACCTTGAGTTAACTCATCAATTTGACTAACTTCACCATTTATCGTTGTATCCTGATTGAAGTTAACAGCAAATGCTTCAATCTTCTCTTCATGCTCATCAAAGTTCATAGATGTTTTTTCCTCTTTGGTTAGAGAATCACCTAAATAAATAATAATTTGGTTACTATCTTGATCGATTGTACTTATTTTACCTTCCACACCGTTAACATCTTGATTTGAACAACCTGTCAATAAGAATAGTAATACAATTAATAATCTAATGTACAACATCCAATCACCTATTTTATCATGTTTTATAAGAAAAACACTCGAAGAATCAACGAGTGTTTTTCCGTAAATTTCTATTTTACATCCTCAAGCATAAACCAGTAATGAGCTAATGTTTCCATACCTTTATCAAAGTTTTCTAAATGGAAATGCTCGTTCGGTGCGTGTAAGTTCTCATCTGGTAGACCGAAGCCCATAAGCACAACCGGCACCTCTAAAATACGATCAAGTTCTGCAACGATTGGGATTGAGCCGCCTCCACGAATATATGCTGTTTCTTCGTTATATACTTTTTCATAAGCTTTCGCAGCTGTTTGAATTACTGGGTGATCAAACGGTGTTACATATGGCTTTCCTTTATCGAATGGTGTTACTGTTACGTTAACCCCTTTAGGTGCATTCTTCTCAACATGGTTAGTTAAAAGATCTACAATTTCCTCTGGGTCTTGATCTGGAACTAAACGACAAGTGATTTTGGCAGCTGCTTCTGAAGGTAGTACAGTTTTAATCCCTTCACCTTGAAATCCACCATAGATACCATTGATTTCAAGTGTCGGTCTAACTGACGTACGTTCCACATATGAGTAACCCTTTTCACCCGTTAACTCAGGTACTTCTAAATCTTGACGTAATTTCTCTTCATCAAATGGAACTGCTGCAAGAGCCTTACGTTCATCATCAGATAGCTCAGGAATTTTGTCATAAAATCCTTCAACTAACACTTTATTGTTTTCATCACGGAAAGAATCTAAAATTTTCACAAGTGCATGGACTGGATTCATTACACCTCCACCATACTCTCCTGAGTGTAAGTCTCCTTTTGCACCTTTTACATCAATTTGAATACCTGCTAATCCGCGTAATCCATATGTAATCGTTGGTTTGCCTTTTTCAATTAACGCAGAATCAGATACAACTATTAAATCAGCTTCCAACATATCTTGGTGCTCTTCACAAAACTTAGGTAATGTTGGACTTCCGATTTCTTCTTCACCTTCTATTAAAACTTTAAAGTTTACTGGAGGTGTATCAACGTTTTTAAGAACTGCTTCCATAACTTTCATATGCATGAAAACTTGGCCCTTGTCATCAGTTGCACCACGCGCATATAATTTATTATCTCGAATAGTTGCGTCAAACGGTTCAGAATCCCATAATTCAACTGGGTCTACAGGCTGCACATCGTAATGTCCGTATACTAAAACAGTCGGAGCATCTGGGTTTTTAATGACTTCACCATATACCACCGGCTTTCCGTCTGAAGGCATAACTTCAGCACGATCAAAACCACTATTTAACAAATCGTCTTTAACCCATTCAGCTGCTTTCACAACATCGTCATGATGTTCAGACAATGCGCTAATACTAGGAATTGCTAAAAAATCTTTTAATTGATTAAGATGATGTTCTCGATTGTCTTTTAAATACTGAATTACTTGTTCTTGCATGTTAATTGCTCCCTTCATAATTTACTGTATTAAAATAATCTTATCACTTACTTTACATCAATTCATTATTTAAACACGAAAATTCCTTTAAAAATGTTATAATCACTTAGAAAAAAGGTATATAACTATCATACATATAGTAAAAGCTGGACAGATTGTGAACTTCGCTGGAGTGAATTAAATGTTTAAAAGACTTATTCTAATACTACTATCCATTATATTGGTCTACTCGTTGGCCTTTTACATTTTATATAAACAACCACAACCCACTGTTAAACAACCTTCTGTATTGGAAACCGAAAAAGGTGGACCACTGGTAATCGCTCATAGAGCAGGTGATTTAATAGCGCCCGGAAACTCTATGACAGCGATTGAAAAGTCAGCTGAACTCGGCGTTGATTTAATTGAGCTAGATATTCATATCACTAAAGATGGACACCTTGTTCTCATGCATGATCCTTCTGTGGACCGTACAACAGATGGATCAGGTTTAGTTGCTGAATTAACTTTAGAAGAATTCCAGATGCTTGATGCAGGGTTTCATTTTATGGACTTGAATGGTGAATATTCCTTTAGAGGACTTGGCGTGTATAAGCCAACATTGGAGGAAGTCTTTCAAGAGTATCCAGACATGCATTACATGCTTGAAATTAAACACACCAACCCGCCTCAGCTTTATGGTGACATTGCCTTTAAACTGTGGGAGCTAATTCAAGAATATGAAATGGAAGACAAAGTATTGGTCTCATCTTTTGACCAGGAGATAATTGATGAATTTAACGAATATGCTCAAGGCGAGGTTGCCTTAGGTACAGGTGAACAGTCAGCGTTCAATTTTATAATTACGAATAAACTTTGGGCGCGAAACCTTTTTAAGCCTAACGGACATGCCATTCAACTACCTGTCAAGAATAAGTACTTTGACTTTTTTACCGAGGAAGTCATTGAAGGCGCCCATCGTTTAGGAATGGATGTACATTATTGGACCATTAATGATGAAGAAACCATGCGTGAGTTAATCGATGCAGGTGCCGATGGAATTATTACTGATCGACCAGATTTATTAATTGAGATATTAGAAGAAAAAGGATTAAGGTAAACATATTTAAATTTTTATAAAATAAAAGCCAGGTTGCGGAAACCTGGCTTTTACTATTACTTACTCTTCAATTACAAATTCAAATGCTGCAGTTAAATTAACTTCTTTACCGATTAGAACGCCACCTGTTTCTAATGCTGCGTTCCAAGTTAAACCATAGTCCTCACGATTAATTTTTCCTTCAACATCAAATCCAGCAACCATGTTACCGCCCATTGGGTCTTTCGCAACACCATTATGAACAACTGTAAACGTTTCTTCGTTTGTTGTACCTCTAATAGTAAGATCTCCTGTTACTTCGTATACAGAATCGCTTACTTTTTTAACAGATTTGCTTTCAAATACAATGTTCGGATGATTTTCAACGTCAAAGAAGTCACCTGATTTTAAGTGTCCGTTACGATCCTCATTATTAGTTTCAATAGATGAAGCATCCACAATAGCTTTTACACTAGCGTTTTCTAAATTATCAACATCACCATTAAATTCGATGTCTACGTTTTGGAATTCTCCTTTAGCCTTTGAAACCATCATGTGCTTTACTGTGAAATACACTGCACTGTGTACTTTGTCTAACTGAACTGTTGCCATTATAAAATTCCTCCTCTTAAATAACTTACTTTATGTAAGTAAGTATATAATTAATAATTGTTTACGTCAAGTAACAATTAACCATTTTAAAAAATACATTTTTGAGTTATAATAGGTACAAAGAGGTGAATAAAATGGCCGATACAAACATTTGCCCAAAATTCGAAAAAGCATTATCAATCTTAAATAAACGTTGGACCGGCTTAATTGTTTTTCAACTATTAAATGGTTCTCAGCGTTTCTGTAATATTGAGTCTGAAATTGGTATTAGTGGTCGTGTTTTATCAGAACGATTAAAAGATCTTGAAAAAGAAGAAATCGTTAAGCGTACAGTTTATGATGAAACACCTGTCAGAATCGAGTACTCTTTAACTGAAAAAGGGTTAGCACTCGAACCCGTTTTAAACGAAATTCAAAACTGGGCTGACAAATGGGAAGAATCAGATCAAGAAGTTGTAAATTAAGAGTCCTCATTAACGGGGCTCTTTTTTATTCGGTTTCCCGTTTTTAAAATTTTCAAACATGTTGATTGCCCCCAATCGACATTTATGCTGCCCCTATCGAATAAAGTATGTACTCTATCGACATTCACGCAGGCCCTATCGACAAAAGTATGCTCTCTATCAACATTTCAGCCGCCCCAATCAACAAAAGTATGCTCTCTATCGACACTCACGCAGGCCCTATCGACAAAAGTATGCTCTCTATCAACATTTCAGCCGCCCCAATCAACAAAAGTATGCTCTCTATCGACACTCACGCCACTCCTATCGACAAAAGTGCGTTCTCTATCTACAATTAGACTGTTCCTATCAACAAAAGAACTTTCCCTATCGACATTCACGTCACTCCTATCGACAAAAACATGTCCCCTATCGACATTTCAGCCTTCTCTATCAACAATCGCACTAGCCTTATCGACAAATGCGCCTCTTATTGACGTTTACACAGTTCTTATTGACAACAAAAAAAGCCCAGTTCAATAGTTCTGAACTGGACTTCTTATGTTTTTTATTTATCTCGGTCTTGAGCGCCCCACCACTCAACGTTCTTAAGTCCTGGAACGTTATTTACGTGGAAGGATGGGTCTTTTCCATCTTTACGCTGATCTGTATAATCCTTGAGAATGGCGAGTGCGATTCTGCTTAGTAACAGAATTGCAACTAAGTTGACTATGGCCATCATCGCCATAAATAAGTCAGCCATGTTCCATACGATATCAATAGATGCCATTGAACCAAACATAACCATACCTAATACAACAAATCGATAAATATTTCTCCAAGTATTATTATTCTTTAAGAAATCAATATTTGATTCGCCGTAGTAATAGTTACCAATTACTGAACTAAAAGCGAATAAGAAAATAGTTACCGCTAAGAAAATCGTTGCCCAATCACCAATTTGTGCACTTAAGGCTGTTTGTGTCAATTGAATACCATCTTCTGTGTGGCTTGCGAAATCATTGTAAAGTAAAATGATAAATGCTGTGAAGCTACACACCACAATGGTATCAAAGAATACAGCTAACGACTGAACAAGACCCTGCTTTGCTGGATGGTTAACACCAGCAGTTGCGGCTGCGTTCGGTGCACTACCCATACCAGCTTCGTTCGAGAATAGACCACGTCTAATACCTTGCATTAGAGCAGCACCGACACCACCGCCGACAAACTGTTCAAGTCCAAAGGCATGAGAGAAAATCATTCCAAATATACGTGGAATTTCACTAAAGTTCATAATTACAACAATAAAGGCTACAACAATATAAATGAAAGCCATAATCGGTACAATCGTACCCGAAACTACTGCAATACGCTTAATACCACCGAAAATAATGATACCAGCTAGTAAAACTAAAATAATTCCAGTCACATAATGCTCAATGCCAAATGCTTTCTCAACCGCTTCAGAGATCGTATTAGCCTGAACAGCGTTGAATACTAAACCAAATGTAATGGTAATTAAAACTGAGAATAAGACAGCCATCCATCGTTGACCGAGCGCTTTTTCTATGTAGTAAGCGGGGCCACCACGGAATCCATCTTTATCAGGCACTTTATATACTTGCGCTAATGTACTTTCAATAAACGCTGTCGCCATACCAATTAGGGCGATCATCCACATCCAAAATACTGCACCCGGTCCACCAATCGCAACCGCAAGCGCCACACCTGCTAAGTTACCGGTACCAACACGTGATGCAATACTTATACTGAATGCTTGAAAGGCGTTTGTCCCACGCTTACCACTTTGTTCAACTGCTTCCTCACCAATAACCTTAAACATCTCTGGGAACAAACGAAACTGTGCAAATTTACTAAAGAACGTAAAGTATAGGCCTGCACCAATTAATAAATAAATTAAAATATAATCCCAAAAAAACGTATTCCCGTAATCAATGACGGTACTCAAAAAGTCCATAATACTTCATCTCCCTTCAACTCTAATATTCTTTACCCAAATTTTATCAAGAAATAGCCATAAAAATTAATATTTTTAATAAATAATGACTATTAGACTATTTTAGAAGTCTTAAAACTTACAACTAAATCCTCTTTTTCATTTTTTGAGAACTGTTTAATTTTTGCCTCACGACTCATGGCCTCTGACTTTGTCTCAAAGATTTCATAATAAACCATTTCAACCGGGAGTCTAGCTCTAGTGTATTTAGAAGCCTTCCCTGCCAAATGTTTAGAAAGTCTTTTTTCTAAATCATTCGTATAGCCTGTATATAATGACTGGTCACTACACCTTAACATATATGTATAATGCACTTAATTCCCCACCTTTAATCTATTTACACGCAACTCGATATTTTTTAAATACGTTTCGGACAAATGTGGCTTCCCTCCACGCAATATCTCATTTAAATAATGATC
This sequence comes from Piscibacillus sp. B03, assembly GCF_052246295.1. Classification (NCBI taxonomy): domain Bacteria; kingdom Bacillati; phylum Bacillota; class Bacilli; order Caryophanales; family Bacillaceae; genus Piscibacillus; species Piscibacillus sp. B03. The sequence goes on from NZ_JBQQCO010000006.1 coordinate 30,593, forward strand.
AGGTGGTGCGACTTCATCAAGTTTATCAATCACAATAAACGTCAACATAGGTAAAACACGATTGTTATACTCCACATCGACAACTGCTGGACGGTACTTTCCTAAATAAACACCTTCACGCTCATACAAATACTCTAAAGCCTTTTCTGTAATATCATAGACAATTCCTTGAACATGTTGACCAGGTGTTTCAACAATGTCCGCTCTGCCTCCATCGTCTGCTCGCACTGTAAATTGAAGCTCATAATCGTGCAAAGAACCAAGCCCTAATGTCTTAAACTCAGCTATTTTGCCTGCAAGCTCAATCCTCTCATAATCCATACAAGAGCCATAAGCAAAATATAAAGGTGTCCCTTGATCCAATAACTTTTTCAAACGCCAGTCGCCAAATGGAACAACAGGCGAGTCAGAAACCTCTTTTGGATAAAAATATACTAATGCCTTAAATTCACCAAGATCACTAGAAATAACCTGTTCACAACGTTCATAGTGGTTCTTTTTACCCTGTCCAGTAAATCCCTCCAGCTTATCCAGCGTTTTCAATAGTTCGTCATTCACTTCATAAATTTCACCGTATACTCTATCGTTAGACCCAAGCAATAATGCTGGATAATCTTGAACCGTATCAATCAACTTACCTTTCAGCCAAGCTTGTCTAGTGACTAACTTGGCTGAATCTATTAAATAATGATTTCGTTCACCTTGTCGCAATGTTCCGTATACAAATACTAACTGCCCCATCTTTTCACCTTCTTATTAAATCGTCCAGAATAAATAAAAACCAATTAACACGATCGCAATATCGGCACAAATATGCAGAATCCATGAGTTTAAGAAGTTATTTGATTTCGTATTTAACCAATTAAAAATCAACCCAACTACAAATAATCCAGCCAGCGCTAACAACATTAATTCCCAACTAAACCATGTGGCGAAGATCGCAACATGGTACACCGCAAATAACGCGGAGGAATACAAATATCCTAACACTGGAAAATCCGATTGATATAGTTTTAAAAATATAAACCCTCTGAAATAAAACTCTTCTAAAAGAGAATTTACAAATGTAATATATACCGCAATCCAAATATATTCTTTGAATGAGATGTCGAGTCTATTTTTTAAGTCCAGTATTATAGCCTCACCATCAATGTACTCTTCAAGTAGAATAAAAGCCAATATTAAAATCACCATCGATAATAAGCCTAAACCAAACCCTAGCTTTAGCCTTCGACGGTCAATTTGATCAAAACGTAAGAAATTAATTATTGAATCTTTTAGAATGAATTTTATGTATAACAAAGGAAGAATTAAAAATACAAGTACTTTACTCAAAGTTTTAATAGCATAATGAACCCCAATAACTTGTTCTATTATGTATAAAAAAATACAACTCAATGATGTCAGAATAACTATATGAACAACCATACGATTCAATTTCATTCGCATCACCATTTTTTTATTTATTATAACAGAGATGTTATTTTCTTAAGTAAAAATTTTAAGGAATTCAACCCTAATAAAAAACGTGGATTCGAAATCCGAATCCACGTTTTCTTTATTTCACTGCATCGTCTTTTAAGCCTGACCAGAAAGCTAAAACAATTGAGATAATCACCACAATAAATGGTGCGTATGTGATTAAGAAATGATCCATCATTAATACCTCCTTTGGTCTTCACCTTTGACGTAAGTTCGGTTAAACAGGAATAATCTTGCGAGTAATAAGATAGATGGAACTAACAGTGCAAAGCCTGCGATAAATGCGATAATTAACGCCTGTGCCATCGCATCGTTAGTAAATCCGTCATAGATCGTTAAATACGGATATAACAAGTAAGGGTAATGTGAAACGCCATATCCGAAAAATGCAAGACCGAATTGAATAATTAAACTCCAAAACGCCAAGCTATAAAATTTACGTTTCCACAATAGAAATACTGTTACCGCAAAAAATACTCCAGATAAGCCAAACACCCACCAAATATCCATGATGTTTGCGTAATGGGCTTCATTGTGCTGTCTTAACTGCCAAATGATCAATCCAGCAGATAAAATAGTCGGCCAACTCCAAGCGAGTGCGTACTTCCTTAATATTTCTCTTGCTGCGAAATCTTCAGCGACATCTGCATAGGCCGTTAAGAACGTCGCTGAAATATATAGCACACTCACGACACTTAAGATAACAATGCTCCACGTCAGTGGACTAAAAAACAATTCGCTATAAAGGAGAACCGGATTCCCATCTACTATCTCTACGAAACCACCTTCTGAGATGGTTAGAACAATGGAAAGTGATGCAGGAATCAAAAGACCGGCTAAGCCATACAAAAATATATAAACTTTACTATCCTTTGCTCCGTAGGTCTGGAAAGCATAATAAGACCCACGAATTGCAAGAAGTATGATAGAAATACTTATTGGCACTAATAGTACCGTTCCATAGTAATAAGCAGTACTTGGGAAGAATCCCACAATGCCCACAAAGAAAAAGACTAAAAAGACATTTGTGACTTCCCAAACAGGCGATAAATAACGCTGTATAATATGGTGTAACACATGCTTAGTATTCGCCAGTTCGCTATACGCGCTGAAAAACCCGGCCCCGAAATCGATGGAGGCAATGATGATATAGCCAAATAAAAATAGCCAAAGTACGGATACTCCGATAATCGCTAAATCCATTACCCCTCACCTCTTTCATAAGCATGATCCTCTAATTCCCTTTCTACTGGGTTCTTCTTAAACATGCGAAGTAACACGATGATACTTGCTGTACCTAAGACTAAATACAAGCCCGCAAATAGCCACAGCATCGTATCAACATAAGCCGCTGACGTGGCTCCATCTGGCGTTCTCATATAGCCTCTTAAAATCCAAGGCTGTCTACCAAACTCAGCATAGAACCAGCCCATTTCGATGGCTATTAATGATAGTGGTCCAGATAAGACGAGTATAAAATTAAAGACTTTGTTTTTAATTACTTTCCATTTCCGTCTCACTGCAATCCAATAAAAAGCCGAAATAAACGTCAGCCACATTCCGATGGTGACCATTAAATCAAAGAAATAATGGACAATGTAAGGTGGATGGTCCTCTTCTGGAAACTCATTTAAACCTATCACCTCAGCTGTTGGGTCACTATGTGCTAAAATACTGAGGGCATAAGGAATTTTAAGAGCTCCTCTCACTTCACCATCTTCACCTAGCCAACCAAACATCATAAGTGGGGCACCCTCTTCAGTCTCAAAATGCCACTCAGCTGCAGCTAATTTTTCTGGCTGATATTCAGCTAAGAACTTACCAGAGAAGTCCCCAACTATAACAGTCGCAATCGAAAAGATTAAACCAATCTTCATAGTTAAATACAAGGCTTTTTTATGATAAATATGGTCTCGACCTTTAAATAAATGAAAAGCAGCAATGGATGCTAACACAAAAGCTGACGTCATATAAGCCGTTGTTAAAACGTGCGCCACTTTAGTCGGTGTTGCTGGGTTAAACATCGCTGCAATAGGATCAACATTGACTAGAGCACCATTAACGATATCAAAACCTTGAGGCGTGTTCATAAACGCATTCACCATTGTGATAAAAAATGCTGAGAACGAAGCCCCAATGGCAACTGGTATTAACAAGAGCATATGCTTCTTCTGATTCTCAAATCGATCCCAAGTATATAAATAAATACCTAAGAAAATCGCTTCAAAGAAAAATGCAAATGTCTCCAGGAATAGCGGTAAACTTATCACGTGTCCAGCTAACTCCATAAAGTTAGGCCATAAGAGTGACAATTGAAGCCCTATCGCTGTACCTGTTACAACACCTACAGCGACCGTAATGATAAAACCTCTTGTCCAACGGCGAGCTAATAAGATGTAATGTTCATCATTCTTTTTAATCCCTATCCACTGGGCAATCGCAATCATTAACGGAACCCCTACACCAATTGTGGCGTACAGGATATGGAACGCTAGCGTTAACCCCGTTAAAGTACGACTGAAAAAGACCGGATCGTACTCCATCATCAGAACAACCCCCTAATTTAAAAAACTTGTCCTATACATTTAGTTCTATTAAAAAAGTCGACCTAATATCGAGATCAACATAATAATTGCAATCGTAAAACTGAGGATAATCAACCATTTTTCATGCTTCTTATACATGTGCATCTCCCCTTCACTCTTATGATACCCCATACAGACTATTTACTAATCTGAAATCAGTTAAAGGTTTGTTACGAACCATTGATAATTTTGTGAACTAATTCACAAACCCACACCGTCCCACTAAATAATAAGCTTTAATACCAACAACTAGTACAATTGTTAACCATTATCTTATCAAAATTGCTAAAATTCTCAACTTTACAATTATTAGTAATTGCTTTAAGCTAATAGGTATATTTGGTTATTTTTGCGACTAATTTCGTATATACATTACACGATTCACCATTGTTCACTCTCTATCAATCTGTTTTTATTACAAATATTAAATTTTATACTCTACATAATAAGGAGTCTAGTCATGAAGCGCTCACTGTTTAAGCATGAATTTAAACTTACCTTTTTCAGTAAAAAGAACATATTATTTATAGTCTTTTTACTTGTCCTTCTATTAAGTTATATTTTTATGATTCTACCAAATGAATATAATATTGAGTCCTTTCAGAAAGAAGAGGTTTCACATACCGTACAGGACCTTAAGTCCACTCAAGAATGGCGCCGAGAAATGGGGTATACAGGAATCTATCCAATGACTGGTGCTTATTTCGCTTCTCAGCAAAACTACTTAGACCAATACCAAAAGATGATCACAGCATATGAAAATGAAAACTACGAACGATACTTACATATTCGAACGAACTACCTTCTTAACGGAGGATTTAAAGACTACCGAGAAAGCAACTTATTCTATCAAGAACCATTACCGGGCAAAGACCAGCAACACCTTTATCACAAAAATATTTTGCGCTTTCATAGTTATTTAAATGATGAAGAACCAATTACTTACTCCATGATCCAAGAACGAACAGCACTCCAAAAGATACAACAATTCCTATCTAGTAACTTCATCTATTTAATGATTTTTGCAGCGATCTACTTCAGTAGTGACATTCTTATTAGAGACCGTTCACACCAAACGTTACTACAAGGTTTCCCTACGCCTTGGTATTCGTTATTAAATATTAAAAGCCTTGCTGCATTCGCTTACACTTTACTTATGTTAATAGGTGTATTGGGAGTTGGAGTAGTTCTATTAACCCTAACACATGGATTTGGCTATTTAGATATGAAAATTCCATTTAAAACAGACTTTCGACTATTCTACTTTGAAGCTTATGATTATATGTCTATGAAAGAATTTTTGTTAAAATCACTAGCTTTAATTCCAATCGTAGTCTATTTATTTATTAGATTTAATTTGCTCGTTAGCCTATTAATCAAAAACACTTGGGCCGTGCTATTTATCGGAACAGCACTTCTGTTTTCTGAGCGACTTTATTTTGACCGATCAACAAGAGATCTATTTGGGATTGATTTAAGTTACTTTCCTCAAACGTTTTTTGATATAGGGAAAGTAGTGACACTTGAGAAAAACTATCTAATTAATACAGATACTATAACCTTCACACAAGGTTTAATTGTTTTAATCATTACTATTCTAATCATTGAAATACTACTCTGGGTCACAACTAGATTCATAAACCAACGAAGCTTTTTCCAATCTTAGTGACAAGGAAGGACTATAACATATGCTTTGGAAATATATGCTATTTGAGCTAAAAGTATTAATGACAAATAAAAAACACTTATTTATTGCCTTAATTCTCGTGTTATTTTTCCCGATATTGTTCTTTCAACAAAGCACAACCTACACAGAGACACTAAAGGATGAAAAGTATGAGGTAAGAGCTGATTATGATTCGATTGTGAACCAGCTACCAGATATGGAGGAAAACACCGAAACAGGGGTACAAGTTCATGAAAGTATCCTAAGACAATTACAGTCAATTGGAATGCAAGTTTGGCATATCAACCGTGATCGTGAAGCTTATATAGAAGAAGAATACATACTCATCGAAGAGAAACAATTTGTACATGAACACAATAATGAAGGTATACCAGAACACTTTATCATTCCAGAAAGCGAAATTACGAAAGACTTAAAACACATCGAATACATTGACCAAAATGGACTACCAATAGAACAGAATGATCATACATCCAGTGATTTTCTAGTGACCGCTTTAAGTACCTTAACAGGGCTCCTATTCTGTTTGGCTGTGTTTATTAGTGGAAATGAAATTCTTACTTATGAAAAGGAGCACTCAACTGTAATGAGTGGGCTACCTATTGATTTTTTTATAAAAATTCTTGTAAAAATATCAATCCATTTTTCATATATTATGGGAGCATTAACCGTCGGCATATTATTGGGTGGCTTAACAGCATATTTTAAAAATGGATTGGGTTACTTCAACTATCCAATAATCTATTACAACAACGGTAGTTATGATGCAATCCCGATTTACCAATTTATATTCATGATTTTCTTAGGATTGGGGGCTATCACTCTGCTATTGCTAGTACTCTCTGTTGTGCTAAATCTACTATTCAAACATGCGTTTGCCAATATATTGGTAGGTACAGGAATTCTACTACTGCCAAAATTGTTTGCATCCAAACTTAGTGAATTACCAGTTCTTCAACCGCTTATGTATATTCACTTAGATGAAATTTTGACAGGCCACTGGGCCGAAGAGCTTAGTAAATCATCATTAGATTACTGGAATGCGATGACGTGGTTTGTTGGCTTGTCGGTCGGATTATTAATCATCATTTATTTAATCAGAAAACTGAATTTCTATAATATGAATTTTCACTTAAACCAATTACGAAGAATTAAGTCTTAAGGAGGCTTACAAATGATTGAAATCAAAGATTTATCTATTGCTTATGGTGATAACATCGTATTAGATCAAGTGTCCCTAACGGCAGAATTAGGTGAAATTATTGGACTTGCAGCACCGAATGGAACTGGGAAAACCACTCTATTTAATGTCATGGCTAACTATACAAAACCGGATTCAGGACAAGTTAAATTTAACGGAAAGTACACATACAAAACTGAAAAAGATCAAATTAAAATCCATAAACAGTTAGCGACATTCCCAAATCAAAGCGACCTGTTTGAAGAACTTTCTGGCTTGGACCATATGAAATTATACAAAAACATGTGGCAAGGAAAAAAAGATATTCAAACGATTATAAATGGACTCAATATGGATCATTACGTTAGAAACAAAGTTAAAACTTATTCATTAGGGATGCGACAAAGACTTTGTTTTGCCATGATGGTCGCAGCTGATTCACCGATTATGCTGATGGATGAAGTCATGAATGGACTCGATGTATCAAATGTGGCGTTAATTTCAAATAAGCTGATTGAGATGAAACACGAAGATAAACTAATTTTTATCGCTTCGCATTTACTAGAGAACTTGGACTTATATGCAGACAGAGTATTGTTTTTAAAAGGTGGCAAATTCATTCATGAGCATAAACCAAACCGTCATGAGAATGCTTACCTCAAGATCAATGTTAATGAAGACGATTACAAGGTGATTAAAGAAAAATATAATCTAGGGAATGACCATGAATATATCTCACAATTATTATGCATACCATTTAGCCACCTTTCATTTAATGACCAAATCAATATGATCGAAACGTTATTAGAATACGATGAAGAGCTTGCGATTGGTCCACTAGGCACACTCGAATACTATGAAAAATACTATCAAGAACTAAATCAACTAAAGGCGACAAGTAGGAGTTAATGATAATGAAGAACGTATTGTTATTAGCTGGTTTATTTGGATGCTTGGCTATTTTCACTGGCTGTCAAACATCCGAAAAAACAGAAGCAGCCTCAGCGTATATAGACAACCATGAAATTGTTGATAAAAATGAAAAAGCAGAAGTATTATCCGCAAGTGATGAAATCTTTTTTACAAGCGACCGGAACAACGATAATGCAGAAATCATTTCAGCATACATAGACCGACAAGAATACCTTCAATTGCCTGAAGGAAGATATTCTATATATGGTGAAGGCGGGGGCAATGTGGAGGTTTACGATTCAAACGATAACCTCTTAATAAAAGATTACGTTGGTCATGGGTTTGCCCCTACTTTAACGGTTGATCTTAAAGAAGATTTCACCGTAATGGCTGATGGGTTTGTACAAGTATTTATAGAGCCTGTGGAAACTCAAATGCAAACCGAACTAACTTCCGGTGTTTGGGAGATTGGTTTAGATGTACCTGCAGGAGAGTACGAATTAACAACTAATCGAGGCCTAGGTTATTTAACGATTTTTGACCCTGAACAAGATCATCAAGTCTATGAACTAATCGGTAATGAGTTCTCCCCTACTAAATCTCAAATCACTTTAACAGAGGGGCAGAAAGTTCGAGTGACAGGTGTTAATAGAGCAATCTTATCTAAAATCAAAGATTAGTTAAACAACAAGGAGATGACACTATGAACATAGAATTAACTAGATTCCGCGTGAAACAAGGGAAATCCAATCAAGTTGATCAATGGATGACCTTTCTTAACGAGCATATGGAAGAGGTTCTTTTAACGTTAGATAATGAAAAAATGTATGTAGAGAACATATTTCGTGAAACAATAAACGGTTTTGAGTATCTATATTGGTATTCCATCGAAGCAGAAGGTGGTCAGAATGTTGAGGACTCAAACCATTGGGTGGATCAAAAACATCTTGAGTTTTGGGATGAATGTATAGACCAAAACTACTCACCAGTTGACCTATCTTTAGAAGTTACCATGATTCCTACACGAATTAGAGAAAACCTAAGATAAAACCCTATGCCTATAGGATTTATAAAAATAGAGAACTATATCAAGTCAATCCTAATATCAAGGAGTACTAACATGTATCGAAGACTATTTGAACATGAATTTAAATTAATGTTTTTTAGCAAGAAAAATATAATATTCATTGTTTTATTGGCAAGTATTTTATTTTTATATGTAACCATTATCCTACCTGAAAAAGCACATATTGAAACTTTCAACACCGATGAAGTGAAAGAACAAGTGGGTGTTAAAGAAGTCTTGCAAGATCAACGAAGAGAAGAAGGACATACTGGATATGGTGTTATGACTGGCTTTATCTACGGTTCTGAAGAATATTACGTCAGAATCTATAACAAAATGCTAAATGCATATCAGAATGAAGATTTTAGACGTTTTATCCACCTTAGAGTCAACTACTTACTTACAAACAATGAGGATTACGTGAATTCAGAACAAGCCCAATCAGCCCCTATCCCTAATAAAGATGCTGATCATTTGTTTAAAAAGACATTAACAAGGTTTGAACATTATTTAGAATTAGACCACCCTATTACATATTCAATGATTGAAGAAAAAACAGCCTTACAACAATTACATCAATTTATCCTTAGTACACTCATATATATTGTCATATTCTCAGCCATCTACTTTAGTAGTAACATATTAACGAAAGACAGAACACATCAGTCTTTACTTCGAGGGATTCCGATGAACTGGTACCACACCATGAGTATAAAAAGTTTCGTTTCATTGGTTTATACACTACTAACTATAATGATTTTAGGCATATTTGCCATAACATTAATAGGATTAATATTTGGATTCGGTCATCTAAAATTAGGTTTAGTGACTGCTAATTACGACATGATGTACACCAATGAATTATTACTTAAAATAGGACCTCTATTAATATTACTTATTTTCATGTTTATTAGATTAAATGTGATGCTAAGCCTTATATTTAAACATGCAGCAGTTGTATTATCGATTAGTACAGCATTTCTTATCTCAGAGTTTTTCTATTACTCTAGACGAACCCGAGAATTGTTTAATATAGATTTAAGCTATTTACCACAAACCTACTTTGACATTGGGAAGATCGTAACCAATGAGAAAAACTTTTTATTAAACACAGAAACAATTACGTATACACAAGGGATTATTGTTCTAGTTTGTACATTTATTTTAATAGAAATATCACTGTTCATGACAACAATACTCGTAACAAAAAGGCGTTTCTTTAACGCTTAGGATTGGGGATGACTATTTTGTTTTGGAATTACTTAAAACTAGAATCAAAAATCGCATTTACCAGCAAGAAGAACTTGATGCTTGCTCTGATTATCATATTATTTTTCCCAATCGTATTTGTTCAACAATTACAAGATGATTCAGTAAGCTTAAAGGACCTTAAAGATCACGAATTGACAATGGCTACAAACGCTGTTTATTATTTAGAGAACATTCCTAATCCAACACCTGAAGAACAACAAGTTCTTGACAATAGTCTACAACAGCTAAGCTCCTTAGGTTATCAGAAGTATTATATTTCTAATGCTCTTTCATTAGATGAAATGGAATTTATTGACGAAGGAATTAAATTAAATGAACAACGCTTAAAAAACCATGAATTAGATAATGCCGGTATTCCTCCTGAATATATCATACCTAAAGAAGACATTTTGATTGAACAACAAAAGTTACAGTATCTACAGGAACATCAACTACCTTTAGAACCCGAACCCACAACAATGAGTAGTTTTTCTGCAACAGCTATGAGTAATTTTAGCGTGCTTTTTGTACTATTATTAATCATTATAGGCAGTGATTTACTTACGTTTGAAAAACGACACGATTCAATTCTTAAGGCACTCCCAATTTCATTTTCAAAGAAAATATTTATCAAAATATGTGTCTATTCCTTTATAAGTTTCATTGCAATTAGTATGGGATTATTTGCTGGTAATGCTATAGCCTATTTTCATAGTGGTGTTGGAAACTTCCAAAACCCTATAGTTATTTTCAGTGATGGCCAATTCGAAGTGATTCAGACCACACAATTTATGGTGCAAGTAGGAATAAGTATAATCTTAATTACTCTAATGATTTTAACCATATCAATTCTATTAAACTTACTATTTAATAATGCTTTTGCGAATATAGGCATTGGAATTATTGTTTTCATCTTCCCGCTACTCTTTGCTTCATATTTGCAGAATTGGAATTGGTTACACTTTTTAATATTCGTTGATTACTCAGGGACTTTACTAGGCGAGCATGCTAATAACTTAACTAACTCAAACCTTACTTATACAGCTTCATATGCTTGGATTGCCAGCTTGACAGTCATCAGTTTTATATTGATTTATATAAAACAAAACTCTTACTATCTTAAGGAAATTTTATTAAAAACATTTAACAGGAGTTATGGACAATGAAAGCGACAATAATTATATTAACTATAATTGGATTAACACTCAGTAGTTGTAATCAATTATCCGATGAAGCCAAAGCCTATCAAGATAATTTTGAAATCGTTGGTGATGAAAAAGAACAAGTTTCAGAGATTAGTAAGACTGTGTTTGATAACGTTGACAGGCAAAATCAACAAGCAGAACCATCTGGCTCGAACATCTCTGATGGTCATGATGAACTGAAGGTACCAGAAGGTCGTTATGAAATATCCGGTCATGAAGCAGGAAATGTTTATGTCTATGACCAGAACGATCATTTAGTTCTACACGAAATAATAGGTCTTGATGTTAATTTTATTAACGTTAGCTTAACTGAAGATCATGTTATTAGAGTTGATGGTTTCAGTTATGTGGAAATACAACCCGTTGAAACTAATATAGACAATCCTAACTTAACAGCTGGTATATGGAAAGTGGGTGTCGATATTGAACCTGGGACTTATCAAGCAACTGCTTACGAAGGAATGGGATATCTCATCGTTTACGATTCCCAAGAAAAATCAAAAGTTTATGAAGTTATTGGTGGAGAAAATGCTGAAGCCTTCCCTACTGTTGAGTTAAAAGAAGGACAAACCATTAAGATAACTGAAATACCACTCATAACATTTAAGCAACATTGAGGAGGTTTAAATGTCTTCATTTAAAAATAGTCTATTAATTTTATTAGTTATTCTGGTTGTTCTTACAATAATTTTCCTTATATATTTATATAGTCCAAAGTCAATTTTTAGTGAATCAGATAATAGTTACTCTAATATCAATGTCATCGAGCAACACGTTAATGGGTTAAAACAAATAAATGCCATTGCAACAGACGAAGCACTTGAAATGACTAATAACTACTTAGAACATGTCATACAAGTAGTTGAAGAAGAATGGATCAACCAAGATCATTCTGATTACGATTACATTTTTAATGAAGTCAATAAAACAAGGAATATATTTCAAGGACTAGTTGTGACCGTTCATTACGGCAGTGATGAAGGTATTTATTTTGAAGAAGGTATTAACCGATTAAAGTTATTAGAAGAATACATAGAAGACATTAGACAGTAAAGATGAACTTGAGGTGACAGAATGTACAGATTTTGCATAATACTTTTATTAACTTTAATATTTATAACTGGCTGCACAGAATCATCAAAATATGATTTCGACGATCCAGCTGCCGTTGTTCTCGGAGAAGAAATCACCGTTGGAGACATTCGCTTTTTTGGTGAAATTGAAGATAAAGATCTACCTCAAGCAGTAGAGTATTTCGTAGAAGAAAGATTAATGATTCACGAAGCAAAAGATATGGGACTCGATGTATCTAATGAAAATGAAGATTATATTGAAGGCTACCCTCCTGAAGATGTTAATACAGAAAGTGCTAATAAGATTAGAGAGTTCTCTGAAGCACAAGCGAAGAAATTTGATATGGAACCCGAGGAATATTATGAAGAGTTTGTAAGTAAAAGTGCAGAAAGAAGTGCTTATCGAAATGCATTTTTAAGAGAACATTTAGATGAACCGCCTGAAAATCTTGAAGAGCATGAAGCAATGAATGAGGATTATCAAGAAATTGTGAATGAATTGATGGAAAAGTATGAAGATAAAATAGAAATTTATATTGACTGAAAAAGGGACTTAGATTTGATACTGAGTCCCTTTGTGTGAATTCACTGAACTTGGTTTGCTAATTTTATTGGTTCATCTTTTTCCAACTTAAATTCACCTAATGGACTAGTGTTTTTGTCTATAAAATAAATAAAGCGAGCTATAAATCCATCTTCACGTTTCCACCACAATTTTTGAGATGTCGAACTTTCTTCATAATAAGCCACTTTTCCATTATCAAGATTAACTTCAATTTTACCTTCAGTATCAACATCCTCTGTTTCGTCTAATACTTTGCTCAATATATAATTGATTTGCTGTGTTGATTTACTATTATAGTATGTAAAAATAAATTGGTGTAGATAGTCCACTCGCTGTATATCGATCTCAGATGATATCTCGTTGACTTCAAATGGAAAACTTATGGGTTCTTTAAAATTATAATGAATAGAGTCAACTTCCCCTTTAGTATTTTGATTGTTACAAGCACCCAACAAAAGAAAACATAAACTCATTAAAACAAAAGTTATCTTTACTCTATTTTTCAAACAATCCCCCCGTAATATAACAGCTATTCTTTTACTCAAGCCACCCAGTCATTTCTCAATTAACCTTGTTCTACTTATGTCCCTATCTAATGTATTCAAAACTTAAGTTTATTAGATGGTTTCCTGATCAATTGATAATTCGTCAACTTTCTTTTCTAATCCTTCTATTCTAGAATGTTGTTCTTTGAAAACTGAAATTAACACGGCTAAAAAGAATGCAGGGAACATAATTAAAGCCCACATATACTCTAAAATAAGACCTAAAAATAAAAACATGAAAACCGAACTTAAAAATATGCAAAACAAAAATATACCAATAAAATTTTTCATCTTGAGTTCCTCTCTATAAGACAATCTCCTTGTTCAAATGATATCCCAATCAATAAGGTTTAAATAAATCTTTATCGAGCCAGATATTCGCCACTAAATTGGAAACCGTCACTTCGACTTTATGGATTTCTTGGCCATCCAATTCTTCAGTCAACGGGTTTAGATAAAACCCGAATTCATCTCCATCTTTATGAATGAGATTAGTATGCAAAGATGATTGTAACGCATATGCCTCATCTTGATATTTAATATGAGCTTTTGCCCTAAGTTCCCTACCAAAGCTACCTGGTTCAATATCATATTCAATACCTGAAACTAGAATTGCTCTATCTAGTTCATAGTTTCCTTTAGCTCTAAAGATCACTTCGTAGCCCGCTTCTTCATGTTCTAGTACGCTAGACACATAGACATGTCGTCCCTCTTCCCCTTTAAACAAAAGTTTTCCTTTATTACTTTCTAAATCAGTTAAGTCAATCTCAACTGTATACTCTTCTTCATGAGGCACGGTTGTATGATACGTATTTTCAGGATCATGTGCCAAGTGCTTAATCCCGTTTAACCACAAGCTGAAATATCCAAATGCCCATAATAAAAATAAACTTCCAAGTGTCAGAACAATAATACTTGCTGTTACCGTTTTGAAACTCAAATGTTTTTTCATCATATTCCCCCTAATTCACCGGCACATAGCCTACCTTCTCGATGATTGCCTGACCTTGTTCAGACAAAATCCACTCGATAAGAGGTTCAACGTCCTGATGCTCTGTTCCAGCTGTAATCGCGTAAAACTCAGATGCAAATGGATAAGAATCATCCCGGATTGATTCTGTAGTTGGTGCGACTCCATTCACTTTTATGAACTTAATCTCACCATTATCGACCATCTCACTAGCGAAAAATCTAAATGAAAAACCAATCGCATTCTTGTGGTTTCGATAGTTAGATGTCTCTTCTATAATGCCTCCCATACCTGAGACAACATCATCTGTTGGGGGATCCATGATTGGAACATCGTCCATAATCTTCTGTAACGTTGTTTGACTTCCGCTATTTTCTGGACGTTGAAAAGCCCTAATCTCTTCATCGTCGCCACCGACTTCTTGCCAGTTCCTAATGTCACCAGAATAAATCCCTTGAATTTCCTCAACGGTTAATGATTCAACAGGATTATCTGCATGAACAAAAAACACAAACGCTTCTCTACCTATTGGCGTTAAATCTAGTGACAAATCTTTATTCTTAAACATAACCTCTTGATTGGTAGACGGCCCAGCTGCAAAAATAAGATCAGCTTTACCATCACGTAAATTCTTATAAGCTCCAGTCGTCTGATTAGCCATGACTTCGCTATTATGTAAATCGTAGTCACCTTCAGGGTACACCATTCTAGCAAAACTCGAATAAATCGGATAAAGTGCTGTTGCTCCATCCATGACAGGTAAGTCGCTTTCTAAAGTGAGCGTGGAATCCTCCTTTAATTCAACAGCCTTCGTACCACTTGCAAACGGCTTATACTCGCTCAAATCAACATCCTGACTACTCACAACCTCTAGTGAATTTAGATAATACACATACCCTTGCTGTCCTGCAAACCCTAGTAAACAGACACCAAAGTAAATTCCCATTGAAATAACGAGTTTTTTCTTACTTATTAGATTAAAAACACCTATTATCCAAAAGATGATAATCCCAAGTGCTAAAAGTACAACAAGAGAGATTAATAACGTTCTACCAACTGAAACTGTGAATGATATATAAATCACAGACATCAACCCAGCAAAAACGACTCCAAGAACCAGTATAATCGTGCCTAATATTTTAATAGCATTAGAAATATAGTTATCCATATGTATCTCCCTGTTCAATTGATCATTTACTGTTGTAATGATTGATAATATCCGCCGCAAATGCTTTTGCCTCTTCTTCTATGTCATCTTCTTCAGCTTGATATTCAATCATATAACCGACATCTTCGAAATTAATACTGATAATGACGGGTTGTGTTTCTTCTCGTTCAATAAACTGATAGTCAACCTCATGCCCTTCAATTTCTATGACCTCAGCATTGGTCATCTCGCCCACTCCACCTGGAGAAATGGAAAGTCCAATTGCCGTCTGATCCATGTACAGATTACCATGAATAATTTCTAAATCTGGATGCTGTTCCTTCCAACTTTCCAAGAACTCTTGATCAACCTTTTCTTCTTGAGAAACGCCATACTCTACCCTAGCTTTTAATGGATCGCCTTTAACTTGTTCTCCATCTTCTAAGACTGTTCTGTATTCAATAATAGCCAGATTAATAGGATATTCCGTTTCTGGCAGATAAGGTTTTACTCCGATTTGTTCATTAATTTTGTCACTTAATGGTTCAGAACCTCCAGACGTCCCACAACCAATTAATAAAACTAGTAATAATGAAAAAACTATTTTCTTCAAAAAGATCCCCCCGCTATAAATCTTGAGCCAGCCGAATCATATCACGACATTGAATCCCATTTTCATAGATTTCTTCATCATAATTCTTTATGAAAAAGTCATGGTCAATAGTCATGATTCGGAACCCACACTTTTGGTATAATGCAAGCTGGTGTATACTAGAGTTACCTGTTCCAATCTCAATCGTTTGGTATCCACCACGCTTGGCTTGCTGAATTGCATCAAGAACAAGCTTTTTACCTATTCCCTTCCCATGATATTCTTCTGCCACAGCAATATTAATTAGTTCAACTGTCTCATGTTTAGTTGGCAATAATACATATACACCGACAATTCTCTCTTCAATTTCAGCAACATAGCATTCACCTTTCTCAAGATAGTCATTGATCAGACTTATAGACGGGTCAGCTAATAAAAGTAAATCCATAGGTGGCACTTCATGTTTAGTTAATTTTCTGATGTTCATGTTAGATCTCCTGATTTTTTATTAACAGATTATTCATAAAACTAAATGTTACAACCATTTTACCATAACTTGTTAAACTTGGAAGGTTGATTTTAGAGCAATCTTTAGCCTTATGTTAATATTGAAACAAGAGCTAATTTAGGGAGATGAAAAGATGGCAAACCATAAAATTTACACAATGAGTTTCGCAAGTGTATACCCTCATTATGTTAGGAAGGCTGAGAGAAAAGGCCGAACTAAAGAAGAAGTTGATGAGATTATCAGATGGTTGACAGGGTATTCACAAGAAGAATTAGAAACTGTACTTGAGGAGCAAAAAGATTTTGAGACTTTCTTTGCAGAAGCTCCTAAAATGAATCCGTCGCGTACCATGATTAAAGGTGTTATTTGTGGTGTTCGAGTGGAAGACATTGAGGAGCCATTAATGCAGGAAATTCGTTATTTGGATAAGTTGATCGATGAATTAGCAAAAGGAAAAGCGATGGAGAAGATTTTAAGACAATAAAAAGAGCATCAATGTATGTTTTGATGCTCATACCAATGTTTATTCTTCTTTTAATCGTTTCCATAAATCAAAAACACGTCTTGCGTATACAAACGCTAGATAACCCGTACCAATCACAAATACCGCTCCAAAAGCGATAAATAAATGAGTTAAGTACTGTGGAGCCGATACCGCGACAGCCGCGATTAACAGCCCGCCAATTAATAAATACGTTAGAATTCTTGCGATCATATTGAGAATCCTCCGTCTCAAAAAAGTATTGACAAGTTAAGTATAAACGATTATATTTATATTTGTCGATTGATTTTCATTGAATAATTTTCAATAATACGACTCCGTAGCTCAGCTGGGAGAGCGCCACCTTGACAGGGTGGAGGTCGGTGGTTCGAGCCCACTCGGAGTCATAGGGTGCCAAACCTAACTAGACCCCCCTCGCCCACTGGGCCCGGGAGGTCTTTTCAATGTTTATAAGTCTTAAGTCAAATTTACATAAATACTACTGATGTTCACATTATGTTACCAAAAACTTTCTTAAGTTTTACAAATACACATAATAACAATTATAGGAATATGTTTAATCCTAACTATACCTCCACTGAAATTTCTATAAAATACGGACTCAAATTGATGATTTTACTATAAATTAAGAATACTAGATAATTAATAACTCTGTATCCCAAACTTCAATAATTTCTTCGGTAGAATATCATCCAAATTCTGTATATCTGAATCATTTGGTTCTATTAAATTAAACTCGTATTTTTTGTAAATGTCTAACTTAGTCTCCTTACGTTTTATGTATTTCGGATCGTTCTCATAGCCCCAGTATTCAATGTAAACTTTTCCTACAGGTAAATAGAAATCAGAATAGACTTCTTCTTCAATTGTCAGTCTTCTTTCATAAGCATGAGCAATCTATGACATATACAGCCAATTATCAATAAGCATTTCAGCTGCTTTAGATCTTACAAAATGGCCATCAGCAGCTCTATGTTTTGCAATAAACTTCTCTCTAAAACCGGTTTCCTCATTGGACTCTATTTTGGGTTCTGAGCTACCTTCTTTTATCTCTTTAATTGTTTCCACAAGACGTTTATTTTCTAGAATAGTTTCAGGCCATTTAACATAAGGTACACCTGTTTTATTATGTTCAAGCTGCTTACCTCCAAGGCTATTACCTAGCTTCGTTGTAACCCAGCCTTTTCTGTCTTTCTCAATCCAACCTAGTTCTGAAAGTATAGGATTGATTCTAAATCTCGATACCTCAAATTCTTCAGCCAATTTAGTTGTAGATAAATACTTATCATTAATGTTGTTCTCTTTAAGTTCTGAATCATCCATCACAAAAGTAGGCCATGCAATCCATTGTCGGTCACCTCTTGATTTTACTTGACCACCCTTTTCTTTACCTTTGTCAGTGAGAACCCACTGATTATCAACTCTATCAATCCAGTTACTTCTTAGTATCGTTCAAACATTTCTTTAGTACTTATATTCATTTCTTTGGAAAGGTTAGTAGACGATAGATAATTCACTTTAGTTGCGTTGTTCATATAAATACCTCCAAATTCGCAAATATACCTAAGTAATAAAATTCGACATAAATTGTTAAATTCCTCCAAAAAAAAAGATACGAATCATTTATATTACTTATATAACAATATAGAGAGCATTTGTGACGTCGAATGAATACTTTTTAGAAGGAGAGTGCCGAAAGTTTATAGAAGTTATAACTCAAAACATTTTTGGAGGTAAATATGGACTCAACCAATTTATTTTAATCAAATGTCATTTTGGCGATCGTTAATTGTTGGATTATTAAATGAAATTCCAAACGATGATTGTTATAAGACACCTCAAGGATTCAATAACAATATCCTATGGAATGCAGGGCATGTTTTAGTCACTTACGATGAGGCTTTTCATAACTTTAATGGTACTAATAAACAACTAGATGATAAATTTTATTCCTATTTTTCTACTGGGACAAGTCCCAATGACTGGAACCATGATGATTTGCCTACCATAACTGAAGTTACTAATCTGTTGGATCAGCAGGTTATGGATTTCCAGAAAAACTGGCAGAATCAATTAAATGAACCGTTAGTTAAACCACTTGAATTTGAAAAAACGGTAGAAGAATTACTATTTTTCTTGATTAGTCACGAGTGCTATCATTTAGGTGTAATGACGAGCATGAAAAAAGTTATATAACACGACTTAATTAAAAATAGACCGACAGTTGAAACTCTGTCTATTTTTATGTCAAATAATCTTCAACTAGTTCATAACATCTTTCTTTAGTCAGATTTGCTAACACAGCTACATATTCTAAATGTTCCTGAGTACCACCCTTATATTTTGAAGATGCTTCAAGCGCTGTATCATCTCTATACGAAATCCAAAATCTTTGTTCTTTTCGTACCAATTCCATCTCGTCTTTTGGAAGTTGATCTTCTATGGCTCCGTAAATTTCATTTAATAGATCATCCCAAATCTTGTATCGCTTATTTTCAACATCTTTCAGTGCGTATGTAGAAGAATCTTTTGGTTCGAGTTGATTTACTTCATCTTTAGCACTTTGCAGTTTTTCTAAGTATTGATCTTTTTTGTCAGTTGTTTGTTCTTCTATGTTAGTATTACTTTCATTCTTAGTTTCGCTAGGTTCATATGAGTTCTCCTCAGCTTCATTCTCTTCTGAGTTGACTGATTTAGGATCTGGTTTAGCACTAGTCGATGAGCTTTGACAGGCTGTTAGTATTAGTATTGTTAAAAATAGTACTATAATCATTTTTATGTATGTATTCATTTATGTACTCCGCTTTGGTTTTTACTTCCACTTGACCAACTCAAGTTGATATCGGTCAAAAGTTGACTGTATGACCTTTGTTATTTCAGACGAGAATGTTACTTCTTGATCATCCTTAATAAACTGAATATCTTTAATTTTATCCAGTTCATTTATCGTTGGTGTTCCTTCAATTTGTTTTGCAAGATAGAAATAACCACGCCACTGAATGCCACCAAAAACGAAGTCCCCTTTGTACACTTCCTTTAAATCACTTACGACTAGCCCAACCTCTTCTTGTACCTCTCTTTTAGCACATTCCATTGGCGTTTCTCCTGGCTCTTGTTTGCCACCTGGTAAATTCCAAAGGTGTTCTCTGTCTCGAATCACCAGAAAATTGTTGTTATTATCCTTTATAAAGACGCGAGAGAATGATTTTCGCATATAGCCCCTCCCACTAATCTCGTTTACTTGCATGCTTTTTCATCACTTCTGCCAACCGTTTAGAATTCATATCGTCTTCTTGTTCTAATTGATTTACGATATTCTCATAATCTACATTACTACGGTTTTGACTTAACTTATAAGAAGCATCAACTTCATCTACTTTCACCTTAAAACCGACGATGCCTTTAATTTGCTTTTTGGTTTGCGAACTGAGGTTATCCCATACTTTCGAATTCTCTCGATTGCGCTCATACTTATCTAGTAATTTAATTAAGTCTTCTCTTAATTCATCCTCCGTCATCAATCTGACTTTCCCATACAGATGAACAGCTTGATAATTCCACGTTGAGACGTCTTCATTTTCATACCACAATGATGAAACATAGGCATGCGGACCTTGAAAGATAACTAACACTTGATCTTGGTCTTCAAACGACTTCCACTGTGGGTTTGCATAAGCCAAGTGACCTGTAATATAGTAATCTGTTCCTTGTTTATGTAATTCCAATGGGACATGGGTCGCGATTGGCCTCCCTTGGTCTGTCGACACAATAATGCCAAATGAGTTTTCTTGTATAAACTCCTGGATTTCTTTAAAATCTTCCACTCTATAATGTTTAGGGGTATACATCTGTTTCACCTCATTTAATATTTTTAATAGGTTACCGTAAGATATATAACTAGAATACTAAAGAAACTTAACGTTTCTGAATTTACTAGTATCATATTCGGCTTAAATTTTTCTAGAAACGTTACCCGTTTGACCAAGCTAGTGTCGATCATCATCAGTAAATAATAGATGGACAACAGACTAAACGTACTCATGATCATTGCCATTGCTATTTGATTTATTGACCAGAAAGAGAGAGCTAAAAAGATAGCCCAGACCATTCTCAAGACATTCGCTAACACTTCAAAAGGGTTTGAGAGTGTCGCCATCATATAGTTGCCAGTAGAATCCGGTATTTTCTGCTCGGTTTGCTTTGTTAAAAAGACAATATGGCCCGTTTGAAATGTCATGGTCATCAGCATCATAATCAAGCTAACGGTTCCGAATATCGTACCGACTAGTAATAACTCTAAATCTATTAATTTGTACAAGACTATGGGAATTGGTAACCACAAAGTATACATAAGAGCCATCAACATATGTATAAAGCCATACTCATTATGTTTAGCTAGTTTTTGATATGTAAACATAATCATCAAATAAATGATGACACCAATCCAGCCTAGGATGATTGTAGAACCTAACATAGTTTCCCCCACCTTTACTTAAGACTCATTTTACCATATGTTGGTTTTACTTCCACTAAATAAAAAAGCTCAATCAAGCCAGAAAATATGACTTAATTGAGCTTATGGAATACTTACTTAAACTCTTCTTTACGATAAGGAAACTTGTTTTCTCGATTGTACAACTCTTCTTTTATTAAATAAGCTTTTCCTTCAATTAATGGTTGTGTTATCGTGATGACCCATTTATTTGATAGGAACCATACCATGGCAGCTGCAATAATCGCAAGCGGAATAATATCTAGGTTTTGGTTCAATTGTAATAGGTTTTCTTTTCGGATCAACTGTATAAATACTCCATGTAACAGATAAACGTAAAGGGTGTATTGACCTAAATTGGTAAAACTGAACCGTTTTCTAGGGATTAATACCAATAATGAAAATACCATTAGAATCGATAAACTATATAGAGTTAATCGTCCTAAAAATCCTGTTGTTACTAAACCAAGTGCACTGTAAGAATACGACCCAAACATTAACTCATCTGGAATGATAGGTTCTAAATAACTTATAACTAGTAAGGCTGCTAGAATACTAATAGCTGGTAGTTTATATCTTAACCCCTTGAACTCGTAAATGTTATTTTTACTCATCCAGTATCCCATTAGGAAGAAAGGGAAGAAAACAAAGGTCCTAGATATACTGAATTCATGTCCGAATAACGGCACAAAACCTATTAGTAACCCTATTAAGAATGCTATCGTAATTCCTGCAATGGCTGGCATCTTTTTAAAGACACCAAGTAACACATGCCAGCTAAATAAGCTTAGTAGAAACCATAGCGACCAATGTGGATCGTATAGACTTTGATATGAACCACTTGACGTGATGACAAATACTAGATTATATAAGAATTGAAATATTAAATATGGTAGTAATAGTTTTTTAGTTAGCTTCTTAAGATAATTTGGACTACTAGCACCACTTGCAAAGAATCCACTAATCAGTACAAATGCTGGTATATGAAACATATAGATCCATTGATATAAACCATCGGCTAACTCAAAGCTGCCTTTCATCGGTTGAATTAGGTGACCAAACACCACAAAGAAAATGAAAAGGAGCTTCGCATTATCGAAAATTGCTTCTCGTTGCATACTAACCTACCCCTAAGATACACACTTTTACTACTAAACTACCCCATATATTTATATGTTGAAACGGTTTTCATAGCATTGTTATAGGATTGTTATGAGTGTGTAAAGCGAGGTGCAAGATTTAGTTAGTTTGTTACATAATCGTTAAATAAGATACCCATATGTACGATATCTTCCCACTTCCCATTTCGAGACAAGCTTTCACGGCTAATGCCTTCTTCTGTGAAACCTAATTTCTTATAAAGATTGATCGCTTTGTGATTAAATGCGAACACTTTTAACGAAACTCTATGTAAGTTAAGTTCAAGAAAGGCGTAATTAAGTAATATCGTTAATGCTTCTCCCCCGTATCCTTGGCCCCAATACTCTTTTTCTCCAAGATCAATAATACACTCAGCGTTTCTGTTTTTATAATCTATATTGATCAGTGATGTAATTCCAATAGGTTTATGGTCTTCTCTATGTATAATGATATAACTTTTAGAAGAGCTCGAACTCATGAGAACATTTTCGACGAAGGTTCTCGTATCTTCAAGAGAATATAAATCTAATGAGGGTGGTGTACATGACTTCCATATCGTTTCGCCAAGTGTGATACAAATCAGCGTCTTCCTTTTCTACTTTTCGAAGTCTTAATCGCTCAGACGTGAACATCATTTACCTCCTAGTTAGCTCTTTTAGCCTTTCAAGCACTTTAAGAAAATGCCCTTCTTTAGCCGCCTCTCCCCATGTCCCTTCACCGAACCGTTCTTGACGGATTAGAAACGTCAAGATGGCTCTTGTTAATTCAAAGTCCGCTGAATCAAGTAATCCATTGATATTGCCAACGTCAAAATCGCTTTCCTCTAAAACACTCATATAGTCTTTGTGCATCAGATCTGTTTTTTCGACTTCTCTAATTAAAGTCCCTTAATTCTTGTTCGTACTCGGGAAAAGGCATGATGTATACACCATCTTGGCCCGAATCCTGTTTTTCCCACTTCATAAAGTTTTGATCGGGTTTCTTAAAATAATTGATGTATTTAAATAGATTTTCATAATTAGTCATGTTGAGCAACTCCTCCCTTTTCAGAATGTAAAAATTTTCTTTGAACTCATTATAAACTTGACTATCCTATTAGAAAACCCTGCCATTTTTATATAAAATAGAGACCATATATACATTTTAGGAGGGGAATTCTGTGAGTGATATTAAAGAATTAGTTGAGTTAATTAATCGGTTTCGGGATGAACGCGATTGGAGACAATTCCATAACGCAAAGGATTTAGCGATCTCAATATCCATAGAAGCCGCTGAATTATTGGAGGATTTTCAATGGACGAGTGCTGAACAAGCCCTAGAAGATCACAAGGAACATGTGGAAGAGGAAATTGCAGATGTTTTAATATATACCCTGATGTTGTGCTCTGACCTCGAGTTGGATGTTAAGGAGATTGTTAAAAATAAAATGAAAAAGAATGAGTTAAAGTACCCTGTTTCCAGTTAAAACTGGGTTTTGGGTGAAAATATCTACTCCATTTTCGGATTTATCAACCCCCATTTTGAAATATATCTACCGCGAAATTTGTCGACGAAGTAAAAAACATCAATTTATCCACCCCTAAAATCAATTTATCTAACCTTTACAGAAAAAAAGACTTAGAAATCTCCCTCTTTGGAAATCTCTAAGTCTTTTATTTTCAATGAAATCTAGATTTCTAGTATCAATCGATTCACTTGTTCTTTAGTTGGCATGCCAGCTTGTGCACCCATTTTTTGAACAGACAGTGCTGCTGCAGCATTCGCGAATTGTACCGCTTCAGGCAGTTTTTTCCTTCTCCAAGGCTGACCGCGAGCGCACCATTAAACGTATCGCTGGCTCCAGTTGTATCAACGACCTTAACATTATAAGCAGGTACATTTTTCTTTTTCCATCTAACATAAATTCAGCTCCATCTTTCCCTTTCGTCACAATTAATGACTCGATTTGTTTTCCATTAAATAATTGGGCATGCTCCGTTTCATTAGGCGTGATATAAGAAACTTTTTCCCACCATCCTGAAGGTAAATCCATCGCTGGTGCTGGGTTCACAATGATCGGAACATCGTGTTGATGGCATAGATCTAGGCAATACAAAATCGCCTCTTTTGGGATTTCAAACTGAAGCAGGACACATAATCATTGTTTATAATGGCTTCTTTAGTTTGATCTAAATAATCCGTTGAAACATGTTCATTCGCTCCGCCGATGATAATAATCCGGTTATCTTGTTCACTTAAAATGATATTGGCAAGCCCCGATGATGTGTCTTGAATGTGCCTAACGTTAACGGGGTTGATGCCTTCTTGTTTTAAGTTACTTAAGAGCTGATCCCCAAACTCATCATCTCCTAAACAACCAATCATTGTTACATCTGCTCCAAGTCTTGAAGCTGCAACCGCTTGGTTAGCACCTTTTCCACCTGGAACCGTTTGAAACTGAGACCCTCTTACCGTTTCACCTTGAACTGGAAATTGGTCAGTCATAGTGACAAGGTCCATGTTTATACTGCCAACAACCGTGATTTTTGGTCGTTTCAACGTAAACATGAAACTCCTCGAAGATATCGTTTTATTTTCACATAAATAACATTACTTACTTTTTATTGATATAATATAGTTAATTTTCATGCTTATTAGGGAATGGAGATACTGTTACGAATGACATAAGGAGGAACTGTTTTGATCTTTGCCATTATCGCACTCATATTTGTTTCATTTTTCTTCTCCGGGAGTGAAACCGCATTAACAGCAACAAACCAAGTTAGGCTACGGTCCAAAGCTAAAAATGGTGATAAAAAGTCAGAGAAACTTTTAAACCTTGTCTCTAAACCAAATGAATTCATAACTTCAATTTTAATCGGCAACAACATTTCCAATATCATATTGCCAACTTTAGTTACAACAATGGCAATTGAGTACGGATTTGATGTGGCCATAGCGACAGGGATTTTGACCATTACCATCATAATTGTGGCTGAAGTCATTCCCAAGTCAGTTGCAGCCGCCTTTCCTGATCGTATTTCTTATTTGGTTTATCCAATTATTAGAGCTGTCGTATTTATATTAAAACCCGTTACATTAGTTTTAAATTGGATGACGAACTCGATTACAAAGTGGCTTTCTAAAGGGCAACAACAGGAATCTTCTTTTTCAAAAGAAGAATTTAAAGCGATGGTGGACATTGCGGATTCAGAAGGAACCTTTCATAATGAAGAGTCCTCTCGAATTAAGGGTGTTTTAGATTTTCAAAATTTAAATGTGAAAGATGTCCTTCAAACACCAAGAGTAGAAATCGTATCGCTAAAAGCAGAAGCTACATTCGAGGAAGCTAGAGATATTGTTATTAACAATACTTACACGAGATATCCAATTATTAATGAAGATATTGACCATATCATTGGTGTTTTCCACTCTAAATACTTAATTCAATGGTCCACTCAGCCTGACCAACCATTAAAAGCATTTAGCGACATGGACCCTCTAGTCATTTATGAATTTCAATCGATAGAACATGTCTTTCGTGAGATGACCAAACATAAGAAACATATTGCGATTGTGCTCGATGAATATGGAGGTACAGAAGGCATTGTGACCCATGAAGACATCATTGAAGCCATGATTGGTCTTGAAATTGAAGATGAAATAGATGCAGAGAATGATTCAATGGTTGAGAAATTAACCGAAACTGAGATCATTTGTGATGGAAAAATTCCATTAAGGCGTTTAAATAGTATTTTTAATACTGAAATTCCTGAAGAAGAAGATGTTTTATCTGGATACTTACTTAGCATATTGAACGATTTTCCAAATGAGAATGAAGTGATCGAACAAGAGAATTTAACTTATAAAATACTTGAGGTGAATGATCGTACGATTAAAAAAGTGCAAATTGTTAAATAGTTTTTAATCGGAAGAAGCCAATTAATGTTTATATTGTTATAAACTAAAAATTTGATTGTATATATTCTGGAGAGAGATAAAAATGAATTTTTCAAAACTGCTATTTGTTTATAGTATGGTATTTATACTAGCTGCGGTTCCTTTCTTAGAAGGACCTATCATTGCACCAGTAGCTGTTTTAGCTGGTCTATCGTTTTGGCCCGTATTCATTCTTGCAGTTATAGGGAATGTGATAACTGTTTATTTATTAATTATTTTTATAGATAGAGTTAAAGAGTGGCGTGCAAAAAAGAAAGAAAAGCAAAGTAAACGTGAATCGAGGGCTAAAAATTTATGGGATAAATATGGTTTACCAGGTTTGGCATTAATCGGCCCATTTTTTGTTGGGAGTCATGTTACAGCATTCTCAAGTTTGGTTCTTGGAGGGAACAAAAAGAAAGTAGCGTTCTGGATGTCAATTAGTATTACGGGTTGGAGTTTGATATTCTGTGTTTTAGTCTATTTCGGATTCTCTGATATTCATGAAAATAATCCCTTTGTTGACAGATTAATAGATATTTTTGAAACATAAAAGTTGAATGCTTGGACACTTCTTATCTACAATCAGGCTTTCCTTATGCGTTCATTCTGTTCGTCCTATCGAAAGTCTGAACCTCTTTATTAACATTCAAGCTTGCCCTATCGACAGTCCCGCCTCTCTATCGACAGTTAAGCTCTCTCTATCTACAATTCAGCCGCCCAATCGACATTTAGACTTTCCAAATCGACATTTGAGCTTCGCCTATCGACATTCAGGCTTTCCAAATCGACAATTCAGCCCGCCTTATCGACATTCAATCCATCCCAATCAACATTTGAGCCAATCCAATCGTCATTCTGCCTCATTTTTAGGCAAAAAAAGAACCCAGCCTCCATTTCAAATGAAGATTAGGTTCCATCCTTCATCCGATTAAGTCAGTATTTTTCGATGTACTCTTTTGCCACTATAACTAAATAACACGTCATCACCTTCAACAACTGTTTGTAAGTGCACTGGTCTTCCCCATAAATGGTAAACATATGGTAACGTTCTCTCTATATATTTAATATCTAATTCCATTCCTTCATAATAATGCTTTAATAAGAGTTCACCAGACCTTAAATAATCTCCATCCTCAACCATGATAAACGGGAAGCCTCCGTTGACGCGTGATTGAATCAATTGGTCTCTTACGCTTTCCCATTGCTTATCGACAATTTTATAATCATCGCCTTGTTTCTGAAATAGATACAAATCTAACTCTTCAACCAAATTCTTTGTAAGGTAATTTCTCAAAAACGAGATGTCCCCTTCAATTTCACGTACTTCGAACATTTTCTCTCGCCCTTGACCTGGAACTCTTCCAAAACGCTCCATCTCTTCTTCTGTTGGATTATTCCAACGCTTCTCGATATCTTCAAACATTTTATACCCTAGATAATATGGGTTAATGCTGGTGGTTGAAGGTTGCACAACAGAAGCGTTTAATTTTGCAAATTCAATAGATTCTTCCTCTGTTAAATCCATTTCCCTTAAAATTCGAACGTGCCAGTAACTAGCCCAACCTTCGTTCATAATTTTCGTTTCCAGCTGTGGCCAGAAATACAACATTTCATCACGCATAATCGTTAAGACATCTCGCTGCCATTCTTCTAGATCTTGACTATACTCTTGGATAAAAAATAAAATGTCTTTTTCCGGTTGAGGTGGAAATCGTTTTCGCTTTTTTCCCCTTTTTTGTTCAGGGGATAAACTTTCAGGGTCATCCAAGTCCCACAAGTCATCGTAAGGTCCTTTATTCTTAGTTAGCTCAGATTCATCATTATTACTATCATTCATCTTTGCTCTTAATAGTGATGGGTCGATATGTTCTTGGATGGCAAGTGCAGCGTCTAAAAGGTCTTCAACTTCTTGCTTTCCGTACTTAATCTCATAAGAACGAATCCTCTCGGCACTTGCGGACATGCTTTCAACCATATCGCGTGACGTGTTTGAGAAACGAACATTGTTTTTAAAAAAATCACAATGTGCTAATACGTGAGCAACGATTAATTTATTTTGTATTAAGCTATTACTGTCTAACAAAAAGGCATAACAAGGATTTGAATTGATGACTAATTCATAAATTTTACTTAACCCTAAGTCGTACTCAAGCTTCATACGATGAAATGCCTTCCCGAAACTCCAGTGAGAGAATCGGGTAGGCATTCCGTAAGCTCCAAATGTATAAATAATATCTGATGGACAAATCTCATATCTCATAGGGTAAAAGTCGAGACCAAATCCTTCAGCAATCTCTGTAATTTCATCAATCGCTCTTTCAAGCTCTTTGTGATCGACTCCGGTCATCTTCTTCTCCCCCTAGCTCACGGCTTCATTTTCTTTTGTAAAGAACGTTTTTAAGGCATCGTAAACTTCATTTTTCTCTCTAATTGTTGCGTACCGAAATCTTTGGTCGTCAATGGTTCTATAAACGGACATTAAGGTGGATGCACTGTTTCTATATTGATTAACCTCACAATACCCAAACATATTCGATACATCCATTAGCTCTTTTACCAGTTTTAAGCTTTTCTTATTATCAGAAGAAGTGTTATCGCCATCGGAAAAATGAAACGGATAAATATTATATCGATCTGGTGAGTATCGATCATCGATAATTTCCAATGCTTTAAGATACGCGGATGAACAAATCGTCCCTCCACTTTCACCTTTCGTGAAAAATTCTTCTTCCGTTACTTCTTTTGCCCTTGTATGGTGCGCGACAAACACAATTTCAACGTTCTCATATTTAGTTCGCAAAAACCTCACCATCCAAAAGAAGAAGCTTCTTGCGATATATTTTTCAAAGTATCCCATAGAGGCTGACGTATCTAACATAGCTATGACAACAGCATTAGAGTTAGGCTGCACCACTTCTTCCCAAGTTTTAAAACGTAAGTCATCTATTGAAATATTATAATTTTTGCCTCTGTTTTCTAATGCATTACGTTTAATCGCCTCAAGTAAGGTCCGCTTCTTATCGACATTTCCCATTAGACCTTTTTTCCGTATATCATTGAAACGTATATCTTTTACGATTATTTGATCCCGTTCTTTTTGTTTTAAATGAGGTAATTCTAATTCCGAGAACAACATTTTCTCAAGCTGTTCGAACTCAACTTCCGCTTCATAATAATCCTCACCAGGTTGATCACCTGCACCCGGGCCCTTCCCTTGCCCTTTTTGTGGTCTGCCATCGCGGGCAACTACATCTCCTACTTCACTGTCACCATCCCCTTGCCCGGCATGTTGTTTCTTTTCATTATTAAACTTAAATTTATACTCATCCAATGAACGTATTGGTATTTTTATAACTTCACGCCCATTTGAAAGTATGACACTTTCTTCTGTAACTAAATCAGGCAAGTTATCTTTAATGGCTTCTTTCACTTTTTCTTGATGTCTTGTTTGATCTTCATACCCTTTGCGATGGAGGGACCAGTCTTCGTGAGATAAAGAGAAACTTGGCTTATGCTTCATTGAAATCCCTCCTATTCAAGTCTATTGATCTAACGATTTAACAAACTACCAACATATCGTAGTAAATCATTGGCAGATGCTGCTGTATAACCGTGCTCTTCAACTAATCGATTGATCACTTCATTAATCTTCTTCAACTGATTTTCGTCTGGAGTTTTAGTTGACGTCGTGATTTTAACGACATCTTTTAAATCAGCAAATAATTTCTTCTGGATCGCTTCACGCAAACGTTCGTGTGAATTATAGTCAAACCGCTTACCTTTTCTTGCATAAGCTGAAATTCTAATTAAAATTTCTTCACGGAATGCCTTTTTCGCATTTTCTGATACACCTATTTGTTCTTCAATTGATCGCATTAACTTCTCATCAGGCTCAATTTCATCACCCGTAAGTGGGTCTTTTAACTTTTGCTTATTACAATAAGCTTCAACATTATCAAGATAGTTATCTAGCAATGCTTTAGCAGACTCATCATAAGAGTACACAAATGCCTTTTGGACTTCTTTCTTCGCCAATTCATCGTACTCCTTACGAGCAACTGAAATGAAATTAAGATACTTCTCTTTGATTTCATTTGTAATAGATGGATGGGAATCCAATCCATCTTTAATCGACCTTAAAACATCTAAAGCATTAATATAATTACGGTCCGTATTGATAAGTGCACTTGATATTCGGTTAATCACATAACGAGGGTCAATTCCTGACATTCCTTCATCAGAAAATTCATTATGAAGTTCCTCAACATCTGCCAGTTTAAACCCTTCGACTGTTTTACCGTCATATAGTTTAAGCTTCTTGAGTAGATCAACACCTTGTTTCTTGGATTCTTTTAAACGCGTGAGTATAGAGAAGATTGCTGCGCTTCTTAACGCATGTGGGGCTATGTGCAAGTGGCCGATATCACTTTGTTTGATTAGTTTTTGATAAATTTTTTCTTCTTTTGAAACAGATAAGTTATAAGGTACTGGCATGACAATCATTCTTGATTGCAGTGCTTCATTCTTTTTATTACTAATAAATGAACGATATTCAGACTCATTCGTGTGAGCAACAATTAGTTCATCAGCAGAGATGAGCGCAAAGCGGCCTGCCTTGAAGTTCCCTTCTTGTGTCAGTGATAGTAAATTCCACAAGAATTTCTCATCACACTTCAACATTTCTTGAAACTCCATCAAACCTCGGTTTGCTTTATTTAATTCACCATCAAAACGATATGCTCTCGGGTCTGATTCAGATCCATATTCAGCAATCGTTGCAAAGTCAATGCTACCAGTTAAATCAGCAATATCTTGTGATTTTGGATCAGAAGGACTGAAGGTTCCAATACCAACTCGTTTATCTTCAGATAAGAAGACGCGTTCCACAACGACATCCTCTACCTTTCCATCATACTCCCGCTCCAACATCAGCTGACAAGACGGACATAAATTTCCTTCAATTTTAACACCATATTCTTCCTCAAAATCAGCTCTAAGCTCATCCGGAATCAGATGTAACGGTTCTTCATGCATGGGACACCCTTTAATTCCATAGACAGCACCTTCTTCTGTGCGCGAATAACGCTCTAGTCCCTTTTTCAACATCGTCACAATGGTCGACTTACCACCACTAACTGGACCCATCAGTAATAGGATTCTTTTTCTGACATCTAGACGCTTAGCTGCTGAATGGAAATAATCTTCAACTAGCCTTTCAATTGCTCGATCTAATCCGTATAGTTCATGACTAAAAAATTTATACTCTGAAGTCCCGTCCTCACCTTCTTCTACACCAGCACTTTTAATCATGTTATAAACTCGTGAATGAGCCGTTCCAGCAACATGTGGCTTCTCTTCAACAATCTTCAAATAATCTGCAAAAGTACCTTCCCAACGTAAGCTTTCCTCATGAGCACGTTGCTCAGAAATTCTTTTTAAAATATCCATGGTGGCCTCCTCTCAGTTTCTTTAGGAATTTGGAATATTTAAAGGTCGGTTTAAAATTAAATATATTCCGAGCCATTCTATTTGTGAAGTCTACTATGATTAGTACAGTTTATGCGCTTGTAAAAATTTAAGACACCAAATAGGTTGTACAATATTAGAAAACTTGAACTTTTTATGTGGCATTTTAAGGAATACTTGGGAATGAAAGGGCGACAGAAGGAATCATTAAATGCAGAAATGCTTATTAGCATAATCAAAAGAAGCCGAACATTAAGTATAGATTATACCTAACGTTCGGCTTTATAAAACTTTGTCTCAACCTTTATTACATTACATCAATTGTCTCATTTAGTTTTTCTGCTGAAGCTGCCACTTCTTGAGACGCTTTATCGATTTCTTTAATACCACTTTGTAATTGAAGTAGTTCCTTCTCTGTCTCTTGGTTTTGAACCTTAGTATCCTTCATCGTCTTTAAAATTTGATCAAAGGATAACTCAGTATGTTTCATGTTCGTGCTTCCTTCTACAACTAATGAATTAATTTGTTGAACTAAATTATTAACGCTATTAATGTGTCCATTCGTTTTTTTAATCAGTTCTGACACATCAGTTGTTGACTGCTTTGTTTCATCTGATAACTTTCTAATTTCTTCGGCTACAACTGCAAACCCTTTCCCATACTCCCCTGCTCTTGCCGCTTCTATAGAAGCATTGAGAGCCAATAAGTTGGTTTGGTCTGCAATACTATTAACCATATCGATTACTTCATTAATTTGATCTGCAATTTCGTTAAGCTCAACAGAACCTTTTGATATATCTTCCATACCTTCTTCAATACTTTTCAAATTGCGAACCTGTGTTTCTAGTTGACTTTTTCCTTCAATGGAAATTTGTTCAGAGTGTTCTGCTAGTTTAGTACCTTCTTTGGCTGTATTTAATATTCTTGCCGTTTGATCATTTAACTCTTGAATTGCCGCACTAGTTTCTTGAGTAAATGCAGCCAGACTTTCTGACGTATCGCTGATATTTTCTACAGTATCCTTTTTCTGTTGTTCATATTGGTCTCGAATTCGTTGGTGTTCCTTTTCATAAGCTTCAAGTACGATTTGTTGTTCAAAGTTTAGTAATCTACTAATGGCTTGTATTGCCTCAACTAATTCTTTAGAATCCTCTATATGTTGTTTAACAACATTAACAAGAGAATTTAATAGATCTTGGAAGGCAGACATATACCATTCCGTCTTCAACCCAACACGTACGTGAACGTGGGCGATTCTTAAACGTTTTTCATAATAATCCTCATCAAGTACACCTTCAAACATTTCTTTAACATGGCGTGTTAATGTCTTCTTCAACCTCTCAACACTGCTATGCTTTTCAATAATATCTAGTAAATTCGGTTGTGCTGTAATATTGTCATAAAACCTCGTAACAATGAAATCGATATTATCATCTACAATTGGTTTTAACAATTTAATTCTTTTTAGATCCTCTAAATTTAAACCTATCATATGTAATTGTTTTTCAAGCTTAGGATGATTGGATAAATCGATCCTTACATCATTTGGTAGGTTGTTTTTGAAAAATAAATTGTTTTCTTTTGTACGTCCGAACAAATTGTTCACCCCAGTAATCTAAGTTATGTAATATTTACTAACGATTCATATTCTTACCTTACATATTACTATAACATTACAAAGATTACATAGAGATTATTGAATTTTTTTTAACATCAATTAAAATTTGTTTTTTATTGTAGGTGCTGAGGTGGTTCCTTCTTGTGGCCATGCTTACTTACTTCCTTAAAAATATTTTCTTCGTTATTTTGGCTATTTTGCTGATTAATTTGTTGTATGAGTTGTTGATTCGAACTAATTAGTTTAATTAATTGTTGAAACTCTCTCTTCGTCACTGGCTGTGCTTCTTCTTTCAACATGTATCCAATTTGACCGTTGGGTTCAATTGTAACGTAGCTGACATCACTTAACTTCGTAACGTTTTTTTGCCTTATATTCATTTCTAATTGATCAACTGTCATCCTAACCTTAGCCAGGTTTCTTTCATTAATTGTTCCGTTTTCAATTACTACTTTTGATTTACCAGTTATAATCTTTTCTAACCAATCAGATTTTAATTGAAGAATCTCCATGATAATTAATGTTCCAACTAATACCCCACCGATAAGAAAGGTAACGCCTAAATTCCTTCCTGAAACTTGTTGTATTAGGAGTGAACCAATTGCAATCATAATCACTGTTTGAGCTAATGTCATTTGCGATATTGTTTTTCTGCCTCCAATACGCAATAGAGCTGTACCTACAATGACAATTTAGATTGCTTTCCAAATAAAATTCCAGTCCATTAATGTCCCACCTAATAACTAATGTTATCAATAGTTTGTGCATTAATTATCAAAAATACTCTTTATACATTACAGGCGGCACTAGCTTCTTGACTTATTTCCTTACACGTTAATATTTAAATCACTCTTAATCAGAATTTATTTAAAAAACTTAACCCTTCATTCGTAAATTGACTGATCATTTCAGCCATTTCTCTTGGGGTTTTGTCCATTTCATTGTCAATCCAATCTTTAATCACATTTATTGCACCACTAACCACGAAGGTGCTTAAATATCGTGAATAGACCGAATCAACATTATGCTCCTCCATCCAATTAAACATAATAAAACGTTTGGCAATATTTATCATCTTCTTTTCAAACATTGGGTCAGCGTTATCATGCAGTAAGATTTCAAACATATATTTATTGTCAGCGATGTATTCGATTAATTTCTGAGTCATCTTTAGTGATTCTTCTTCAGTTTTTAAACTGTAGCTATTTAAATATTGAACTAGGTCCTCCGCTACTTCTTCTTCCATTTTTGCAAGTAAATCGTATTGATCTGAATAATGCGTGTAGAAGGTTGAACGATTGATGTCTGCTAATTCACAAATCTCTTTAACTGTTACTGATGATATAGGTTTATCATTTAACAATGAGATGAGACTTTCTTTCAGCACTTTACGAGTATACTTCTTTCTTCGGTCTAATTTTTCAGACATAAAATGCCTCTCTCCTTTATGACATTTCTGTTAAAACTCAACATTTTTTATTAATATGTCGGAAAACTAACATTGTATACTAGACTGTTTGTTGATTATCCAACACGGTGTCCATATAATAATAAAGTGTATTCTAAAGTGTTGCAAGAGAGGATGAGGACTTATTGACCTGTCAGAAAAGATAATTAAACATAGAAAACTTGTTGTTATTACATTTATGATTATTACTCTTGTTAGTGCAGTAGCACAATTTGGGGTGTCAGTTAATCATAATATGGTGGACTATTTACCAGACAACACTCCCTCCATGCAAGCCACTGACTTAATGGAGGAAGAATTCGACGAACCGATTGAAAATGCTCGCGTTATGGTTGAAGATGTTTCCATAACAGAGGCATTAACATATAAAGCTCAATTAGAAGAGATCAATGGCATTACTAATGTTACTTGGTTAGATGATGTCATAGACTTAAAAACACCGTTAGAGCTTGCTAATAAAGACACAGTTGAGTCGTACTACCAAGATGATCATGCCTTATTCTCAATAAGCATTCGTGAAGGCGACGAGGTCGAAGCGATTGATAAGATATACGAATTAATTGGAGATAGTGGTGCCATCACTGGTGATGCTCTAGATACTGCTACTTCACAAAAAATGGCGACTTCAGAGACACTTAATGCGGCTGCCCTTTTAGTACCAATCATCATTATCATATTGATTATCTCTACAACTTCGTGGATGGAACCTGTTTTCTTTTTAACAGCGATTGGTGTGTCAGTCCTAATCAATATGGGAACGAATATCTTCTTAGGCGAAGTATCATTTATTACTCAATCTGTTGCACCAATATTGCAGCTAGCTGTGTCATTGGATTATGCTATTTTCTTACTGCATAGTTTTTCAGATTATCGTAAACAAGTAGAAGATCCAAAAGAAGCAATGCGACTGGCAATGAAGCAGTCATTCCCTGCGATTATAGCAAGTGCTAGTACGACTTTCTTTGGCTTCATGGCTTTAGCGTTCATGGAATTTGGCATTGGAGCAGACTTAGGTATCAACTTAGTTAAGGGGATATTATTAAGCTTCTTAAGTGTTATGATCTTTCTACCTGCTCTAACATTAACGTTTTATAAGTGGATTGATCGAACTAAACACCGTCAGTTTATTCCTGATTTTAAAAACGTCGGGAAACGCGTGCTAAAGGTAAGAATACCTCCCTTGTTATTAGTATTAATTATCATGGTTCCCGCATTTCTAGCGCAGAGCCAAACTTCTTTTATTTATGGATTTGGTGAACATCCTGAATCAACTCGTGCAGGTGAGGACCAACGTGCCATTGAAGAAGAGTTCGGCAAGAATACACCTATGGTTATACTAGTGCCTAAAGGTGATGTAGCTAAGGAAGAGGAATTGGTTCAAGATTTAGAAAGTTTACCATATGTATCAAGCATTTTTTCTTATGTGAATACAGTTAGCTCAGCTATTCCAATTAATTACTTAGAAGACTCTATGATTGAGCAGTTTTATTCAGACAATTATAGTCGTATCACCGTCTACACAAAAACAGATGCAGAAGGTGAAGCTGCATTCTCACTTGTTGAGAGTGTGAGAGAAACTACAGGTTCATATTATGATGAAGCACATTTATTAGGTAATAGTGCGACATTATATGATATGAAAGAGGTTGTTGAACAAGATAACAAACTCGTTAACATTTTAACGGTAGCGACCATTGCAATTGTGTTACTCATAACATTTAAGTCCATTTCCATACCTGTCGTTTTATTGTTAACGATTCAATCAGCTGTTTGGATCAACCTTTCAGTACCATACTTTAACGGGTCACCGTTAGTTTATGTTGGCTACTTAATTATCAGCACGGTCCAATTAGCTGCGACAGTCGATTATGGAATCTTATTTACTGAATACTTTATGAAAGTACGTCAAAAAATGCCTGCTTATCAAGCAATGAAGAAAACAATTGATGATAAGACATTTGCGATCTTTATATCTGCATCAATCTTATCAAGTGTTGGGTTCATATTAGGGTTCACTTCAACTAATCCAATAGTTTCATCAATTGGTATGTTGTTAGGAAGAGGTGCTCTACTGGCATTTGTTTTAGTTGTCTTCTTCCTCCCTGCGATGTTACTAGTGTTTGATAAAATTGTTGAAAAAACAACGCTAAAATCTAATTTTTATAAAGAGAAAGGGTGATGAGTTTGAAACGAATAATCGCGATCATCACAACAGTTTTTTTGATATTACCAACATTTTTAGTCTCGGCAACAACTCAAAATTCAACAGATCCAGAAGTTCCTGAAGGTAAGGGAAATTTCTCCGAGAAGCATGAAGTTGTATATACCACTCTTAATGCCTTTGGTGAACAGAAAAATATGTATATCGTAAATAATTTTAATATAACAGAGCCTGGAAAAATTAAAGATTATGGCCCATATACGAAAGTGGAGAATTTATCTAACCTACATGGAATCAACATGCAGGATCAAGAGGTTGAGTTTATAGCAGATGGTGATCAATTTTATTACCAAGGAACGCTAGATGACAAAACTTTACCATGGAGTTTTGATATAACTTACACTCTTAATGGTCGCGAGGTAACACCTGAAGAGTTAGTTGGTCAAGATGGTCAAGTGGCTATTCACATCACTACTGAAGCTAACAACCAAGCAGATGAAATTTATTATGAAAATTACTTATTACAAATCTCATTAACTTTAGATTCAGAACGTTTTAGTAATATAAATGCACCTGATGGTAACATCGCAACAGCTGGCAAAAACAAACAAGTGACTTTTACTGTCATGCCAGAAAAGAATGGTGACTTCACTGTTGAGGCTCAGGCTGAAGACTTTGAAATGGAAGGTATTGAATTGAA
This sequence comes from Piscibacillus sp. B03, assembly GCF_052246295.1. Classification (NCBI taxonomy): domain Bacteria; kingdom Bacillati; phylum Bacillota; class Bacilli; order Caryophanales; family Bacillaceae; genus Piscibacillus; species Piscibacillus sp. B03. The sequence goes on from NZ_JBQQCO010000006.1 coordinate 68,829, forward strand.
TGCTATGCCTTCTTCAATGTCAATTGATTCACCGGATGCTAATGATATGAAAGCTGAGATGAGTTCATTATCAGAAGCCACTGAAGAAGTTAATCATGGTGTTGAGGAATTGAAGAACGGGATTGCTGAGTTAAACGATGGCGTCCAGCAATTACAAAGTGGTTCTAAAGATTACCAGGATGGTATAAATCAATTGGCTCAAGAATCATCAGAATTAATTGAAGGTTCTCAGTCTATTGACCATGCTCTAGAAGAAATTAGCAGTTCATTAAATAGTGATTCTGGAAACATGAACGTTGGTGAACTAGAACAACTACAACAAGGACTATACCAAATTGCGGATGGCCTTAAGGAAACCGAACAAGGTTTAGAAGAATTAAATGATAACTATCAACAAGCTTATCAAGCCTTAAATGGTTCAATGGAGCAAATCCCAGAGTACAATATTAATGAAGATCAAATACAAGAACTCATTCAAAGTGGAGCAGACCCAGAAGTCGTTAACCAATTAGCGGAAACTTATAAGGCAGCTCGTACAGCTAAAGGCATTTATCAAGAGGTGCAACAAGCATTTGCGGCTGTTCCATCAACTTTAGACACTGTCACTAAGTCTCTTAGTGAAATGAGGGCGAATTTAACTACGATGGCAGATGAATTGGGTCAAAGTTTAGAGAATATGGATGTTGCTCAGTCCATGCAGGAGCTCCAAGAAGGCTTGAATACTTTATCTTCAAATTATAAAACTTTCCATTCAGGTTTGGTCGAATACACTGATGGCGTGTCACAACTTTCTAATTCGTATGGTGATATACACAGTGGAATGACTGAACTTTTAAATGGAACTCATGAACTTGAAGATGGTGCACAAGATTTGCACAATGGTACGTCTGAATTAGCTGATTCGACAGCTGATTTACCTGAACAAATGCAGGATGAAATAGATAATATGATTAACGAATATGACAAATCAGATTTCGAACCTGTTTCATTCGTTTCACCTAAAAATGAAAAAGTAGAAACCGTGCAATTTGTTATTAAAACAGATAGCATCAAACAAGATGAAGAAGAAGTTGAAGAAGCAGAAAAAGAACAGGAAAAAGGCTTTTGGGAGAAGCTTTTAGATTTATTTAGATAAAAAATTAAGACCTCAATAGACTTGTCTTTGTCTATTGAGGTCTTTTCTATTCTAAGATTTTATTTCCTTACATTGTGAATCCACGCTTTGTCCTCATCCATCATTTTCTTAGCTGCGTAAATGGTTAAGAACTGAATAATAATGATTGGTAATCCCATCAAGCCCGAGATAACTTCTAATGGTGCTAAACCACCGATTTGCATTAATATTAACGCTAGCACTGTAATGATAGCAGCCGTAAATATTCTTAAATTTTTAGAGGGTTCATACTTACTCATATCTCTTTTGCCTGAATAAGCTGCAATGGTATACGTTGTTGAGTCTAGCGTAGTGGTTAAAAAGATCATAGCAACTATAATAAAGATGACCATAATAATACTTGATAAAGGTAAAGCCGAAAGAATATGAGGAATAACATTTACGGGCTCTGTATCCTCAACACGATTTAACACATCGATGTCTCCATTTAAATAAGAATGAACGCCTAAACCACCTAGAATACCTGTTGCAACCCATGATAAAGCTGTAGGTGCTAATAAGTAAGTTAGAATCATCTCTTTTACTGTACGACCTTTAGAAATTTTTGCTGCAAAAACACTGTGCAGCATAGCCCAAGTTGCACTATAAGCAAACCAAAAAATCATATGGCTTTGTATATGAGAAGTTTGATCTATAGCAACGGATTCCGTATAAAACGATAAGCTTAAATAATTATTCAATAGGTGACCTACTGTATCTGTAAAATAATCTAAAATGAATACACCAGGCCCTGCAATTAAAATAAAAACAGCTAAACCGCCTGCAAGATAAATATTAAACGTACTGAGACGCTTAATCCCCTTTTCAATACCTAAATAAGCACTAACCGAAAATAAGAATACCCAAATAATAGTTACAATCATGGTTAATCCAAATGTAACCTCTATATTTAGCAACGCTGATAAATTCGATGTAATGATAGGAGTCCCAAGACCTAATGTGACAGCTGCTCCAGATAAAATACTAACTAAGAATAGAATATCTATAACCTTACCACCTACACCATCCGTAAAACGATCACCAAAAATGACACGACAAGCTTCTGATATTCTCATTAGAGGTCTCTTCTTTACGTGAATGACATAAGCCATAGCAGGCGCTGCCATTACAAAAATCGCAAATACCTGGAAGCTCCACAGAAACATACTATAGGCATTTCCCCATAATAATGCTTCTTGTGAACCAGGTTCCAATCCAAATGGTGGATCAATGGCTACTTGCGTCCACTGCACCACCCCCGTTCTCATGATTGTGGACCCAACACCCATCGCAATTAAGATAGATGCATATTGAAACATTGTGAATCTAGGCTTTTCATTCGGATCACCGAACACAACATTTCCGTACTTTGAAAATGAAAAATACAAGCCTGCTCCTAACAAAATAAGGGCATACCATATGTACCCCCAACTAAACCCATTAACTATTTGATCAAAAATGTTGTTAAGTAATTCTAATGATTCCGATTCATAAACAGAGAATGGAATACTTATAAGAACAATCAATAGAAATGAAGGTAAGAAAATTTTATAATCTACTAACCTCCAACTTTTAAATAACTTTCCCCTTTTCATCTCATTACCTCCTCTAAATAGTTCATTTGAATAACGTTGTAAAATTCACATACCACATTTTTATGAGATTAAACTTTAAGGGAATATTGTCGAAAATTGTAAAACTTTTTCGAATTTCAGAGTGTTTTTTATTGATTTTTATTTCGACACACGATATAATTTTTCTCGGAGTCAAAAATATACACACATAAAGGGAGGGAGTTTCATGCGTTATTTAGTAATTTTATTAGCATCTCTAATGCTAATTTTGGCAGCATGTGGAAGTAATGACAACGCAGAAACCGAGGAATCAAATACTGGTTCTGAACAAAATAACGAAGAAACTGAAAACACAGAAGAAGAAGGAGACTCTGAAGAAACTGCTGAGGCTAGCGATGATGAACTAGTTGAAGAAGCAATGAATTCTTACAATGAAGCTATGGAACAATTCCAAGCTGATTATGTTGATGGTACATCAGTAGAAGAATTCACTTCAGTTGAAGAAGTAGCTGACTATTTCTTAGAGAACGCTCAAGTAACAGAAGCTTTTGCTACAGACATAGCTGAAAGAGTTGTTGAAGAAAACGACGGCGAACTAACTTGGTTAGATCGTGATTACACAGTAACAGTTGATGCAGAAGAATTTAACATCTATTCAATGGGAGACAGCCAGAAATTCTACAATTTTAGAATTGCTGGAGATGCTGAAGAGAACCGTGGTGACTACACTTACGAACTTCTAAAAGAAGACGGCGAGTGGTTAGTTGATGAATTAAACTTTGGTTACTTAGATGGTGAGCATCCAGACGATCAAACTGAAGAAGAAGACGCTGAATAATAGACAAGCCTTGATCCAATTAGGATCAAGGCTTCTTCTATTACTATAATTATTTTAGTGACACACGAATCCTTTTCACGTTTGTTGTAAATATAAGAAAAATCTCAGCCACGCGGGCTGAGATTTTCATACTTTTTATCCATTATAGAAGAATGATGAACCTGGACCCAAGTCGATACCTAATAACATCCATACGAACAATAAGATTGTCCAGAATATTAAAAACGCAATTGAGTATGGGAACATAACTGAAATCATCGTACCAATACCCATTTTCTTATCATACTTCTGTGCAAATGCAATGATGATCGCGAAATAAGTCATTAATGGTGTAATGATATTCGTTGATGAGTCTGCAATACGATAAGCCATTTGTGTTAGCTCTGGTGATAAACCTAATTGCATCATCATCGGAACGAAGATTGGTGCTAACATCGCCCACTTAGCTGACGCACTTCCAATGAATAAGTTGATTACCCCTACTACTAGAATAAATAAAATTAATAGTAAGAACGGCATACTACTTAAATTCAAGAACTCTAGGAAGTTTGCACCTAACACACCGAGTACAATTCCCATATTTGTTTCAGCGAAGTAAGCTACGAACTGACCAGCTGTAAATGCTAACACAATGAACATACCCATTGACGCCATTGTGTCTGATAACTGATTCGCAACGTCTTTATCGTCTTTAATATTTTTCGTAACCATACCATAAACAAGACCTGGTACGAAGAATAAGATCGTAATAACAGGTACTAGAGATTGCATGAATGGTGATTGAATAACGGCACCATCTTCACCGCGTAACGGCGCATCTCCTGGTACGATTAGAAGTGATAAAATTACTACTGAGACTACAAATGATACAACTGCCCAGATTAAACCTTTTTTCTCAATTGGCTCTAATCCGTTTAGGTCTTCACGGTAGTCGCCTTTATACTCACCTAGACGTGGTTCAACAATCTTTTCAGTTACCCATGCACCAACTAAAGTTAGAATGAACACAGATGCAATAATAAAGTACCAGTTCATAGCAATGTTAATCGTTTCTGCATATTCAGGATTTAACATCGCTGCTGCTTCAATCGTTAACTCACCTAACATCGCATCGGTAGCTGATAAGAATATGTTTGCACTGAAACCAGCTGATACACCTGCGAATGCAGCTGCTAAACCAGCTAGTGGGTGACGTCCAAGACCTGCGAAGATCACGGCACCTAATGGTGGTAATACGACGTAACCAGCATCCGAGGCAACACTTGACATAATACCTGCAAATACTAGTCCAGCTGTAATTAATACTTTTGGTACTGATAGAACAAATCCACGTAATGCTGCACTAATAAGACCAGTACGCTCTGCAATACCAATACCTAGCATAGTTGCTAATACAACACCTAAAGGTGCGAATCCAATAAAGTTGTCCACCATGCTTTCAAATATATAACGAATACCTTCTGAGCTTAGAAGACTTTTTACTTCAACAGTTGAGTCTTCCCCAGGGTGCTCAACACTAACACCAAACATTGATACAACTGCTGATATAACAACCACTAATATAGCTAAGATTGCGAATAATGTTATGGGGTGTGGTAGTTTGTTACCAACATTTTCAATGCCATCGAGGAAACGTTGAAATAAACCTCTACGTTGTTTTCCCATGTTGATTAATCTCCTTCCAATTTAAATCTTCTGAAAAATTAGATTTCATTAGTTTTAGTAACGTGAAACATTATAAGGGCAATTCGCTTTAAATTAAACACCCTTTCCAAAACTCTAACTAGGAAAATAATTCATACAATTGTCAATATTTCGGATTCCTAAACGATTTTAAAATCAAAAGAAAACTGGATCCTCAATAGATCCAGCCTTTAATCAACCCTATATTAAGTTTGGTCATATTTGTTTACTTCATACAGATCAATTAACTCAACTTCAGGATGTTGGTCTTTAAACCAATTTAACGCAAAGTCATTTTTGAATAACACAACATAGTTTCCTTCACGATCTTGTACGAGCATGTTTCGTTCATCGAATAAATTCTTACTAAACTTTTCATCTGGTAACCATCTAGGTACACGTTCACCGATAGACTCTAATAGTATTTCGGAATTATATTCATTCTTCATACGGTATTTAAAAACGTCAAATTGCAACTCTCCAACTGCACCCACTATAAACGACTCACCTTTATTTTTCGTAAACAATTGTATTGCACCTTCTTGAACCAGCTGCTCAATCCCTTTTCTAAACTGTTTGGATTTCATAACGTTTTTAGCTGTAACTCGTTTATAAATTTCGGGAGGGAATTGTGGTAATTCATCATACTCAAAGCGTTCTTTCCCTTCAAGAAGAGTATCACCAATTCGGTAAACGTTAGGGTCATAAATACCAATTATATCCCCTGCATAAGCTTCTTCGATATTATCTCTTGAGGATGCCACGAATTGTTGGGATTGCGCTAAATTAATCGTTTTACCAGTTCTAGCCAACTTCACGCCCAATCCACGTTCAAATTTTCCAGAACAAACCCTCAAGAACGCCACACGATCACGGTGTTGTGGATTCATGTTCGCTTGGATTTTAAAAATGAAACCCGAGAAATCCGGATTATCTGGTTGAATAACTCCATCCGTCGTTTTTCTTGGAGCTGGTGGCGGTGCCATATTGATAAACGTATCAAAAAACGTTTTAACCCCAAACGGTGCTAATGCACTTCCGAAAAAGACTGGTGTTTGTTCACCTTTTAAGACAGATTCCATTGAGAACTGATCCCCGGCTTCATCTAACAACTCTAGCTCCTCTTCTGCCGTTTGATATTCATCTTGACGTTTTAATTCATCGTATTCGAGGTTCTCTAAATTTTCATAAGGAATAATTAACTCTGCTTCATTGTTTTGATATTGAACGAATTGTTTACCTTGTCGGTCGAAGATTCCTAAGAATCGCTTGCCCATCCCAACAGGCCAGTTCATTGGATAAGTCTCAATGTCTAATACTTCTTCTATTTCTTCTAGCAATTCGAAAGGCTCTCGCCCTTCACGGTCCAGCTTATTTATGAATGTAAAAATCGGAATACCTCGCATACGACAAACTTTAAACAATTTCTTAGTTTGTGCTTCGATCCCTTTTGTGGCATCAATAATCATGACAACACTATCGACAGCAGTTAACGTACGGTACGTATCTTCACTAAAATCTTCGTGACCCGGCGTGTCTAGAATGTTGATTTGTAAGTCCTTATATGGGAAGTTCATCACACTAGATGTAACAGATATTCCACGTTGTTTCTCAATTTCCATCCAGTCTGATGTCGCAAATTTTCCTGACTTTTTCCCTTTTACAGTACCAGCTGAGCGAATTAAATTTCCAAATACTAATAATGTTTCTGTTAATGTTGTCTTACCAGCATCAGGGTGAGAAATAATCGCAAAGGTACGACGTTTTTTCATTTCTTCTGTAATTGACATTCACAAAATCCCTTCTTTATAAATATATAATTTGTCTTTTGATTTGGGATTTTAACTTACATTAGTATAATTCTCCTTTGACTTTTAACTGATTTTTCACCCTACTACTATACATCAAAATTAACGATGATTCACCCCTGAATATTATGAGGTTGTTTTCTGTTCACTGTGTAATTCTCCCCATTCAACCATCATTTCTAATAATGGTTTTAAAGGTCTACCGTATTCTGTTAAAGCATATTCAACTTTCGGCGGTACTTCTGGGTATGTTGTTTTTGATATCAAACCATCTTGTTCTAATTCTTTAAGTTGTTTAATTAAGGTTTGATGCTTTATTAACGGTATACTTCTTTTAATTTCTCCAAACCTTAAATTACCTTCATATAATTTTAATAAAATAACTGCTTTCCACTTTCCACACACGACATCTAACGTTACTTTAATATTTTCTAAATCACGATCCATAACTGGAACCTCCTCCTAGTACATTAAAAAATACCTCTTTTATAAAACTTTTAATCCTTTAAAATTAATATAAGGAGATATTTTTTATTATCTCTAGGAAGGAGTCTAATTATGGAAAAAAATGAACATTTAAACCAAGCGGGGAGCCTTATATATGAACACTACCCTGAGATTTTAAATACAGTTGCTGCTTCCTTAGACAATGAAGATACAAAAAGAGGGTTAGATCACCTTCTTCATATTATTGAAGGTAGAGTGTTTAATGGAGATCGTTCACTAACCTATCAAGGCGTTAAAAATGCTGGTTATGAAAAAGGCAAACACGATTCTGCTTGTTTTCAAGAATTAGTAGAGCTTTTCCCTTACATTAGTGAAGGAATTTGGAACTATATTTCCAACATAAATGATGATTACGTGTTAACCATGGACGAACGTCTACGTTTAAATAAAGAAGTAGAACTAACTATACTTCATTATAATGCAGGTTACACAAATGGTTACGCTTCTAAAGTTGATAATGAAAATAATAATTTCAATCAAAAACTTAATGAACTTTCCGTACCGATTATTAAAGTCGACAACAATATTGGTGTCTGTCCGTTAATAGGTGATATTGATTCTGATCGAGCATCTGTATTAATGAGTAAGACTTTAAATAACGTTTCAGAAGAACATATTGATTATTTAATTTTAGATTTAACTGGAATGGGTCATGTCAATGAGTTAGTCGCCAAATATTTATTTGATATTGTAAATTCTATGGAATTAATTGGGACTAACATTATTTTTACAGGAATTCATAAGCAACTTGCTATGACAGCTATATCATTGAATATTAATTTAGGCGACAAGAAAATTTATCAAACTGTAGCAGATGCTTTGAAATCAATTAATAAATCTACTTAAGAATCACTTTCTTTAAGTACAAGTTTAGCTAATTCCTTTCCAAGATACGGTCCACTCGTAATACCAGATGCGCCAAGGCCGTTTGCAATCATGATTTTAGGATGACCAGGAAGCGAGCCAATATAAGGTGTTTTATTAGGCAACATTGGGCGAAATCCCACTCTTGATTCAATGAATTTTGCTTTTTCTAATCCTGGTGCAAATTTAAAGGCTGTTTTTAAAATTTCAAATACTCCACTTGCTGAACTGGAAGAATCAAAATCTGTATTGTCTTCATGTGCTGAACCAATGAACACACTATGATTGTCAAAGCCCACTATATATTTATTATTCGGAAGCATTATGGCCGGCCACTCTGATGGATCATCGTCTCTTACTTCTAAATGTAATACCTGAGTCTTTTGTGAATATACAGTAAAGTCAATGCCAGCATGCTTAAGTAATTGTGATGACCATGCTCCATTGGTTACGATAATTTTTTCTGCCTGATATTTATGTTGGTTAACTTTTACAGTAGTTTCATCATTTAATTCCGCCTCACCTTGAATAACGCTAGCTCCATGTTTAATTGCTCCTTCAATTAATGCCTTTTTCATCAAGTCACCGTTAACTCTTGCACCACCACTTATATTTACTGCTCCCATTCTATTAGACATGATTGAAACCGACGATTCAACTTCATTTGGAGACAATTTCATCACTTCACCAACTCTCGGTGCTTGTTGACGTCTTTCTTGAACATCCGCCACCATTTTATCTAATTTATCATCGCTTTTATGTAAATGTAGTGAACCTACTTGATTGTAACTGGTTTTGGTAATTCCATCGTTCGCAAGTTCTTGTATAATTTGCGGGTAGTAATGTGCACCGTTGTTGATTATCTGATACAGCTCTTCATTTTTCTTTTGTGATAACCACGGACTAATAATACCTGCTCCAGAACGGGTCGCCTCACCTTGATCAAATTTATTGACTAACAGAACAGGGGCACCATGCTTGGCTAAGTGATAAGCAGTAGAAGCTCCAAGAATCCCTGCACCGATTACTATATATGGTTTCATGCAGTTGCTCCTTTATGTTTGAGTAAATCTAGTTTAACAAAATTTCTATTTCCACCCCAAACGATATTATAATAATAAAAATACCACAAACGTTATAATTTCACTCTAACATTTGGGGTGCAGTACCGAATTGACGGATATTGTTATTATGGTCTCCCTTTACCTTTATCGTTACCTTTCCCTTTAATATCTAAGATCTTGTACGGTTGTTCAGCGTTACTTAACATTAATACCTTGCCTTGTTCATGGGCTGTGAAAGCTACATCTAGTTTACTACGTGCTGGTAGTTCTACCGTGTTGGTTTCTAATTCGACTGGTTCTTGATTAGAGTTATAATTAATCCATCCACCATCATTAAAATCTAGATTATCTGTGAGAACATCAAAGCTTACTACTTGATACTGGAAATCACCATCAATTCCAGCCATTTCATTTACAACAGGTAAGCTCATGTAGTTATCGTTATAGGAGCCACCTAAATTGATATAGAATAATGGTGTTAAAGCACCTGTTTCTAAATCGTATAGCACAGATACTTGATCTCCAGTAGGATCGACACCTGATAACGTTCCTAAATCTATATTAAACAATATACTATCTTCTACACCATCCATATCATTGTCAATATAAATATCATATTCGATCATATTTGGAGATTCCCAATTACTTTCACTAGAGACTAGAAATTCTGTAACTCCGCCTTGAGAACGAGCACCAACAGCCCTAACATCATAATGAGTACCCGTTTCTGTAGCGTCTTCCTCACCAAACATAAAGAAATTAACTTGTGTATCTAACCCGCCTTGGTTTCTAAGTTTTATTTCTTTATTATTTGAGTTAGCATGAATGTTGCTCATCTTTTCTACAACTGCTTGATATGGTACACGTAGAGTTTCACCGTTTGATTCTGTTAAAACCACGTAACCATCGAGTTCTTGTAGATCATCATCACCAACCTGACTAGCATCAATTGTAAAATCAACTTTTAACTTCGTGCTCTTTCCTGGTCTAACTGTTAAATTATCTTCTAAATTAACGTTCAGAGCACCAGACTGAGTGCCAAAACGATTCTCCCACGTTACAGTATAGTTTTTAGTTTTGTCACCTTTGTTCGTTATTGTAATTCGTTCATTCTTATGACGAGTCGATTCATCTTCCAAAGATAGGTACCCAAGAGAAATTGCTTGAGGGTATACAACACTAGTTGTTTCAGCTGCTTCAGTTACTTGTACACGTCCTGCACCTTGACGAGATAGTGGGTAAATATCACCTTCAATATCTACAATTGTTGTTGACGTATTCATCATAAGCGATTTGATTTCCTCAGCGTTCCAACCAGGACGAAGTTGCTTTAACAGCGCAGCAACTCCAGCGACGTGTGGTGCCGCCATTGAAGTACCACTCATTTGGGTGGCCCCGTCTCCAGAACCTACTGCTGCTGAACTAATTGAATAGCCTGGAGCTGAAATCTCTGGTTTAAATCCAATACTTCCTCTTCCTGGACCCTTTGAACTAAAGTCAGCAATGGTATCAGCTAGCTCAGGTTTTGCAACTTTAACTTCATCAGATAAAGTTACATTAACGCTTTCACCATTTTCTAAAGCTTCTTTTATGCTAGTTCCAGTTGTTTGATGAATCATGACACCTGGAAGTTCTACAGGGTCACCACCCATAACGATTGGGTCACCAGGACCGTTATTTACAACTATACCTGCTATTGCGCCGTTATCTAGTGCTTTTTGTAATTTCTCTGTAAAGTTACATTCTCCTCGGTCCATCATAGCAATTTTTCCACTAGGATCATCAAGATATTCGTCAATTTCACACCCTCTACCAACATAAACAACATCATTTGTGATGTCACCTGCTTCAGCTAGTGGAATTGTTATAGCTCCTTCTACAGCTTCATACAGTCCAGAAACTCCTTCTGGTGCGTTAACCTCTAGCCCGCCAACAACGATTCCATCATCAATAGAAGCTGCTACACTAATCGCTCTTTCTGCAACCGCAGGAGAACCAGTGATATATGGAACATCTCCAGAGTTACCTGCAGAAGCTACTACAATAATACCTGCTTCCACTGCTAAGTTTGCTGCTTGTGCTGAAGGATCATTCGGATGCCCATACGGTGAACCTAATGACATGTTGACAACATCAACATGGTCAGATAAATCACCATCACCATTCGGGTCCATAGCCATTTCTAACGCTTGCGCTGTAACGGCTGTAGAGCCACCTGCTCCAAATACTTTATAAGCATAAAGTTCTGCGCCTGGTGCTACACCTTGTCCCACTTTGCCATCTACCTCTAAACCAGCAACAGTCGCCCCTACATGTGTACCGTGACCATGTTCATCCAATGGGTCGGCATCCGGTTTTGGGATACGTTTTTCAGGGTCATCAGAACTAGCATCATAATCTGTCCCAACAAAGTCCCAGCCACCTACAACTTTAGCTGTAGGGAATGTCCCCTCTTCAACAACATCGGGGTCATTTGACTGATAAGCCTCTACAGTTCCTTCTCCACCGAATGAAGCGTGAGTATAATCTATTCCAGTATCAATAACGGCAACAGAGATACCATCACCTGTTACATTTACGCCATCAACAACCTTCTCCCATACTTCTGGTGCACCAATAAAAGGTACAGAAGTGTCATTGTGTAGTTCAACAGGTTTTACTGAATGAATTGCTGTTACCTCAGGCAAATTTGATAATTCTTTTAGATCGCCTCTTTCAATTTGTACATAAAGACCATTATATACTTTTTCGAAACTATCTATTACTTTACCATTCTTTTTAGCAATTAATGATTTGGCATTTTGTTTATTATTTTTAAGTCCTTTTGCATGATTCCTCTGAGACTGTTTACTCATCTTTATACCTTTTGCATTAGATTCTGTATATTTCTTTAGTACTGGTTCCCCTTCAAACTGAATGATTACTTCAATTGTCTCATCCATTTTTGCCCCTTTTGGTAATAAATCACTAGAAATTTTCTCTGCGAAAGACTCTGGTACTCTTTCAAATGATTCAGGTTGTGCATGGCTTGGTGAAGAAGTGGCTAATAACATAATGGCAGATAAACAAACCAATCCAACCTTTCTTGTTAATACTCTACCCTTTTTCATCTCGTAACCTCCCATAAAATTAACTAAATACTTTCAATTTAAATTTTCAACGAGTAGCAATACATTTCCTTTGAATATTTTTCAGAAAACTCAAAATAGATACTGTGACTCAGTTCTATATAACTATTGTTCTTAGTTTAATAGTTCTATAGAATTAAACTTCCGACAAAATCTTTGTATATATGACTCTCGTTTTTTTACAAAATAATACAGGTAACTTTTAATAGCTACCTGTAAAGTAAAGATTATTAATCAATTTCAACTGGTACAATCTCTCCATTTTCTACAACGGACATACTTTGTAATACATCAAAGTTACCTTCCTCCAAAATCCCAGGAATATCATAAACCATTTTATCTTCTGGAAGAGCTTCAATACCTTGTTGCATACTCTCACGAATAGCATGTGCGGCATCTACTGTTCCAGCTGCTTTCATTGCTTCAACTAAGATATAAGCAGAAATATAATGGAAACCAGCCTCAGATCCTGGGACCTTGTCATAGAGTTCTTGATAATTTTGTACAAACTCATCTGTCCCTGGGTAATCAGAGTGTTGTAGTGGCGTTACGCCGACACTACCTTCAAACGTCTCGTATGTTCCAGTGACTTCTTTCATTTCATCCAGCTTTGCCTGATCCATAATGATGAACCCACCTTCAAAACCAAGTTCACGTGCTTGTTGCGCAACTTTTACTGTTGGCTGTGATGGACCACCAATAAAGATAACATCTGGATCATTTTCAAGAGCATTAGTTAGTATCGTGAAAAAGTCCGTATCTTTTGCGAAGTCAATGGTTGAATTGAACACAACCTCGCCACCTTGTTCAGTCCAATGAGGTTCTAAATGCTCAGTCCAGTCTTTACCATATTGTGAGGACGTTGGTAATAGAGCTATTTTTGTCCCATGTGTCTCCATAGCGTATTCTGTGAATGGTTCAATATAACCATCATATCTAGGAGGAATTGCTACAGTTAAACTATTACCTTGTTGAGTTATGGCTGGTTCACTTGAATATGCCATGATTAAAAACTCTTCTTGCTCATTAAGAACTTGTTGAGCCATAATTCCACCGCTATGGGGTGTAAAAACAACTGATACATCATTTTCTTCCACTAAGCGTTGAGCATTGGAAGCTGCTTCGTTTGGTAAGTATTGATCATCAAGAGACACTAAATTAATAGTATAGTTTTGGCCGTCTACATCAAAACCACCAGCTTCATTAATCTCATCAACAGCCATCTCTAGGCCACTATACGTTGCCTCACCGTAATAGGCAGCAGGGCCACTTAGAGGAGTTGTTTTAATATGGTAAGCGAAGGTGACGACTCCTGGTCGGCTAATAGCAGTCATATCCTGTGCCCAACGCCGACACTAGAACGTCCAGTTCGTTGCGGGAACAGCACGAGCTGAAGAGCCACAGGCTGTGGGTTAGTTCGGCGTCGCAACAAATGCTACTTGCATGACGTCATTGTTTAGATTTGCGCCGAGTAATCGCAAGCGCACGACGTGGAACTTAGCCGAACATCCTAATCTTACCGAACGAGTCTCACGAGTTCGGAGAAGCTGAAACCGTGTCCGCGGAAAGCGTTCACCGAAAGCGAGCCATAATTAACAACGAACTTTAATACGATTTTCTATCAAGAGAATATAAGGCGTATTCGATTAAGTTCTCGACAAAATGGTTAAGTTTAGAAAACCTCGTGTCTTGTGTTTGACCTTTCTTCCATCGGTAATAAATTTGTTGGCAAATCACAGCTAGTTTAAAATAAGCAAACGTTTGATAGAAATTCATATTAGTTACATCCCGGCCACTCTTCTTTGCATAAGCCTCAATAAACTCATCACGTGACATAAACCCTGGACGTGTTGTGATTGGTTCATTACCTAAGCCTTTCTTTAATAACTCTGAATCAGTTGACTCTTGCCAATAACTCATGGCCACACCAAGGTCTGCCAATGGATCTCCAACTGTTGTCATTTCCCAGTCAAACAATCCCACCAATTTAGTTAAATCATTTTTCGCAAACATTGCATTATTTAACTTAAAATCATAATGAATCACTGTGGATTCCTTCGTATTAGGTATATTATTCGCCATCCACCTTGTAAGCTCATTGATCCCAGTGATATCATCTGTTTTAGAGCGCTCATAACGGTTAATCCACCCGTGTACTTGGCGTTCCATAAATCCTTCAGGTTTAGTCATGTTCTTTAATTTTGTTTTGGTATAATCGATATCGTGTAGTTGTACCAGTGTATCTACCATTGCTTCAGATATTTCTCGATTCTTTTCTTCAGATAACACGATCTCTTCAGGCATGTTTGAATCTAGCACAACTCCTCTTTTTCGTTCCATGACAAAGAATGGTTTACCTTCTTTCTCATTCTGATAAAAAAAGTAAGGTTTAGGAGCTGCAGGAAAATGCGGATTAATCTCTTTTAAAATCTTATACTCTCGTTCCATATCATGGGCTTTTGGTGCAACTGGACCATGTGGAGGTCTCCTTAGAACCGCTTCCCAATCTCCAATTCTTAATTGATAGGTTAAGTTAGAACTTCCTAAAAAGAACTGTTCAATTTCTAGTGGGTCATCACTTAGTCCACTAACATGTTGGCGTATTAAGTTTTCGATAAATTCAAGATCTAATTCTTCTCCTTGTCTGACTGGAATTGTATCTTTCGGACTCATTCAAAACCCTCCAATACTTTAAACCACTTCTATAATGGTTGCGATTCCTTGGCCACCACCGATACACGCTGTAATTAGTGCTGTTGATTTTCCAGTGCGACGTAATTCATAGATTGCTTTAATAGCCAATATAGCTCCTGTTGCTCCTAGTGGATGTCCGTGCGCAATTGCTCCTCCATTAACATTTACTTTATTTAAATCCATCTCCAATTCACGATTACAAGCTAGCACTTGTGAAGCAAAAGCTTCATTTATTTCAATCAAGTCTAGATCGTTTAGTGACATACTCGTCTTTTCTAATACCTTCTTGGTTGCTGGCACTGGACCAATTCCCATTATATTGGGATCTACCCCTGCTACAGCACTCTCTCTGACTACTGCAAGAGGCTCTAATCCTAATTCATCAGCTTTTTCTCTAGACATCAACACTAGAGCTGCTGCAGCGTCATTCAATCCTGAACTATTGCCGGCTGTAACAGAACCAGCCATTAGAAAAGCCGGTGGTAATTTACTTAGTGCTTCCATTGTCGTCTGAGGCCTAGGATGTTCATCTTGGTCAAAAATAATTGGTTCACTTCTTTTTACCGGAACTTCAATCGGTACAATTTGTTCATCAAATCGACCTTCTTCCATCGCTTGTGCCATTCTTTTTTGACTTTCTAATGCAAATTGATCTTGTTCTTCACGACTGATCTTATACTGTTTAACAAGATTCTCTGCTGTGATGCCCATTGGCGGATCACCAATCTCAGTCGGTGACAATTGTGACTTTCGAAACTGTGGAGGGACTGGACTAAACGCTTTTGTCGGTCGATCCATTAAATATGGAGCGCGACTCATACTTTCGACTCCACCCGCAATATAAACCTCACCTGTTCCAGCTTTAATGGCTTGCGCTGCTAGATTGATAGCATTAACACCTGACCCACATTGACGATCAACCGTAAGTCCAGGTAATTCTACAGATAAACCTGTCTCAAGAGCTGTTAATCTAGCAATATTTCCTCCACCACTAAGCACGTTGCCCATAATCACATCGTCTATTAAATTGACATCGAGATTAATTCGGTTAATAGCCTCTTTGAACACTCCGGCTCCAAACTTGTGGGCAGGCAATGGTGCTAGAGTACCTCCTGCACGTCCGATTGCAGACCGAACAGCAGAGACAATTACCACTTCTCTGGCCATAACTAAACCTCCTATTAATTACATAGCGTGGCTTCCACCATCAACTTCAATTACATCGCCAGTTACAAAGTTTGAGGCATCAGATGCCAGAAACAATGCAACACCTTTTAAATCACTATCCGACCCAAACTTTCTAAGTGGGGTACCTTTTAAGAATTCATCTCCCCCTTGTTCTAATAAGATCTTCGACATTTTTGTCGGGAAAAATCCAGGAGCAATCGCATTAACATGAATACCATGAGGCCCCCATTTTACAGCTAAGTCCCTAGTAAAAGAAATGACCGCACCTTTACTAGAGTTATAGCCGATTGTATCCATGAGCTCAGGGTTAGACCCTTTTAAACCAGCTATTGAAGATATATTAATTATTTTTCCTTGTTTTTGTTTCAGCATGACTTTACCAACAGCTTGAGACATTAGAAATGTGCCAGTTGCATTAACATTGAACACTTTATTCCAAGCTTCAAGTGGCATGTCAACTACTGGCGCTCCCCAAGTTGCTCCACTGTTATTGACTAGAATATCTATTTTGCCAAAAACATCGAGAGTGCGATCGACTACATTTTGTATATCTTCTGGTTTTGTCACATCGCATTGAACTGCAATTGAACGCACACCTTTATCAAGTAATTGTTGGCTTACTTCTTTACAAGCTTCGAGTTTTCTAGAACAGACAACGACATTGGCTCCCGCTTCTGCAAAGCCTTCTGCAATCTGTTGTCCTAAACCTCTTCCACCACCTGTTACGATTGCAACTTTATCTGTTAAATCAAATAAATCTTTAACGTGCATGAGTTAGACTCCTTTCTTGATACTTCTTAAGCTCTTGTCTCGCAATAGTACGACGATGAACTTCATCTGGCCCATCTGCAATACGTAGCGTTCTAATCGAAGCGTAGCTAGATGCTAGTGGGAAATCTTCGCTCACCCCAGCAGCCCCTAACACTTGAATTGCTTTATCAATCACTTTGAGTGCCATATTTGGAGCAACCACTTTAATCATGGCAATCTCAGTTTTCGCTTCCTTATTTCCAACCGTATCCATCATATAAGCCGCTTTTAACGTTAATAATCTTGCTTGCTCTATTTCAATTCTTGAATCTGCAATCCACTCTTGAATAACGCCTTGGTCTTTTAATGGTTTGCCAAATGTCTCACGTTCATGGATGCGCTTACAAAAAATGTTTAGTGCTCGTTCTGCCGCTCCAATGGTTCTCATACAGTGATGAATTCTACCCGGGCCTAGTCGTCCCTGTGCAATCGCGAAACCTTTTCCTTCTTCCCACAAAATATTTGATGCTGGTACTATCACATTATTAAACTCTATTTCTGCATGGCCATGCGGGGCGTGGTCATACCCAAACACTGGTAACATTCGTTTAATTTCTACCCCGGGTGTATCAAGAGGCACTATAATCATTGATTGTTGCTCATATTTCTGAGCATCTGGATCAGATTTACCCATAAAGATGGCAAACTTACATCTTGGATCTCCAGCACCAGAAGACCACCATTTACGTCCATTAATCACAACCTCATCACCATCACGTACAATACTACCTCTAATGTTTGTAGCATCAGATGAGGCGATATCAGGTTCAGTCATAGAAAAGCATGATCTTATTTGACCGTTTAACAATGGTTCCAACCACTTTTTCTTTTGTTCTTCGGTGCCATAACGTTCTAAGATTTCCATATTCCCGGTATCTGGGGCAGAACAGTTAAAGACCTCAGGGGCAATACTAGACCGTCCCATAATTTCACATAATGGCGCATATTCAAGGTTAGACAATCCCGCTCCATATTCACTATCCGGTAAAAATAAATTCCATAATCCTTCTTGTTTGGCTTTTTCCTTCAGTTCCTCTAAAATGGGAGGGTTCTCCCACCTTGATTCTTGAGAAGCTAATTGTTCAGCGAAAACTTTTTCATTAGGATAAATATGCTCATCCATAAATCTTTCAAGCTTAGCTTGTAATTCTTTGACCTGATCTGTGTAATCAAAATTCATCGCTAAGACTCCTTTATAAATTTTATTAACCGACCGGTTAGTATATTAATTTTATAATAATAAAAACATTCAGTCTATTCAAGGCGTATTTTTAACATGTTTGACTTTTTCATAGTTAGTATGTGTTTAAAGCAATCGCAGACGTTAGGAAATAAAACTATTCATATCCTTAAATCCTTGCCTGCGGAAAGCTTAGCATGTTATTAAGAGAATTTAAGGTTTTAAAACTAGCTTGCCTTTTGTTTGACGTCCCTCTAACAATTCATGTACTTTTTGTGCCTCTGATAAATTGTAAACTCCACCAATGGATAACTTAACCTGCCCCGTTTGTAAGTATGTTAATAGTTCTTTTAAACTTTGTTGGAAGAGCTTTTGTTTACGCATAATCTGTGGTAAGAAAAAGCCAACGACTGATTGATTTTTCCCCATTAAATAGGATGGATAAAGCTTTGGTTGAACGCGACTCGCTACACCGTAGATGACGAGACGACCAAATGGCGCTAAGCACTTAAGAGTCTTTTTAAAGACGTCACCGCCGACCATTTCTAAGGCAACATCGACACCTTCACCATCTGTATGCTCAAGAACTTTTTGTTCCCAGCCTTCTTCGCTATAATTTACAAGATGAGTTGCCCCCATGCTTTTCGCGTGTTGTAATTTTTCTTCTGTACTAGCAGTTGCTATAATCTTACTCGCTCCAAATATTTTAGCTAACTGAACTGCAATCGTTCCCACTCCGCCTGCTGCTGCGTGAATGAGAACAGTCTCACCTTCTTCTAATCGCCCCATCGTTTTTAAAATATGATAGGCACTTAAACCTTGTAAAGGTAAAGCGACAGCGGTTTCAAAATCAACACCCTCAGGTATAGGAATCAATGTTTTCTCATGCGTTAACGCATACTCAGCATATCCTTTAGATTCAATTAACGTTACAACTCGATCACCTTTATTAAAGTTCTCCACCTGATGACCAACATCTGATACGATACCAGCAACCTCAGCACCAGGTATGAATGGTAATGTTGTCTCCACGACATACTCACCTTCACGACGTGCGGTATCAGCGTAGTTTACACCAACTGCTTTAACCTCAATGACTACTTCCCGCCCTGATGGTTCGGGTTTTTCTAAATCAACATATTCGAGAACTTCTGGACCACCAAACTCTTTAAACTGAACAGCTTTCATGATTTACCCTCCTAGATTCTAACTAGTTAGTATGTTTCAGTTAAACGTCTACTCACCTTAATTAAGTAGACCTTTTAAGACAAACTCCACATAACCATCTGCTAATTCATCTTCTTTAATTGGGCCTGACGGATCATACCAGAAATAGCTCCAATTTGTAATTCCTAAAATAGCATATGAAAGTATGTCTGGTCTTACATGGCCTTGAAATTGACCGTGTTCAATTCCTTCTTTGATTAAACTTTCAAGGTTTTTTCGAAATTGATGACGTTTTGGTGATATTCTTTCTAGTTGCTTTTCACTAATATGGCGCATTTCGCGGAAGAAGATTCTCGCACTTTGTCCGCTATTTTTAATCTCATAAGTGAGTACTTTAATAATTCGATCGAGTTTTTCTTTGTAGTCTAATTTTTCATCATTAAGTACTTCTTCTTGTTTATTTAAGATATTACTAATGAATTCATAATGAATCATTGCTAGAACCTCTTCTTTACTAGTAAAGTAATAATAGAAAGTCCCTTTTGTTACTCCAATTTCATTCACAATATCTTGTACAGAGGTTTCTGTAAAACCTTTTTTACCAAATAATTGAATACTTGTTTGCATAATCTTTTCTTTCAATACTAAAGCCCCCATAACATTGCGATTTTAGTATGATTATAACATTTCTAACCATTTTATTGGGGTCTTTAAATAAATTGTCCGACTTTTACGTGTCCTTTTAAAAGATTACGAGAGATAATCAAACGTTGAATCTCATCTGTTCCATCATAAATTCTCCAAAGCCTCGCCTCACGGTACCAACGTTCAATAGGTAATTCACGTGTATAACCCATCCCACCATGAATTTGTAATACACGGTCAACCACGTTATTCCCCATATTTGAACCATAAAGCTTAGCCATAGAAGCTAAGTGACGGTTATCTTCTCCTGCATCTAATGTATAAGCAGCATTGAGTACTAACCATTTAGCTGCTTCAATTTCGACCGCCGAATCTGCGATTTGCCATTGAATAGCTTGTCGGTCAGCTATTGGTTTTCCAAAAGTTTCACGTTCCTTAGAATAATCGATAGCCATCTGTAATAAACGTTCTGCAGCTCCTACTGCTCTAGCACCTACAACCCACCTCGCAAATCCAATCCACTCGAGTCCTAATTTATAACCACCATTAACTTCACCTAGTATATTTTCTTCAGGAACCCTTACGTTATCAAAGAATAACGAAGCTGGCCCCCATTCACCCATTGTATGAATGTACTCTGACTCCCAACCCATGTCACGATCTACGATGAAACACGTTACACCCTCAGGACCTTTATCTTTATCAGTAACCGCAATAACCATGACAAAGTCTGCTTCATTTCCACCAGTGATAAACGTCTTCTCACCGTTTAACACCCACTCATTGCCATCCTTCACAGCTGTCATTTTAATATTACGTGTATCAGACCCTGCTCCTGGCTCTGTCATTGCAAAGCAAGATTTTTTGTCACCATTGATTGTTGGGATAAGGTATTTTTCTTTTTGTTCTTCGTTTCCGTAGTACAAAATATTATCAGCAGAGCCACCGAAAAAGAACGGTACGAATGTTTTAGAGATTTCCATAAATACAATGGCCATCATCATTTGACCTAGATCTACACCACCATATTCTTCTGGAGTATTAATTCCCCAGAACCCTGCTTCTTTAGCTTTTAGTTGAAGCTCTTTTAATTTTTCGTTCGAAATACTCGGTCGACCTTCGCGCTCATTTTTCAACACGTCATTCTCTAAAGGAATAAGCTCTTTTTCCACAAATTTCCGTATCGTTTGTTGAACCATTTTTTGTTCTTCAGTTAGTCGTAAATGCATTTTATCACTCCTCAATATATTTTACTGACCGGTTAGTATGTTCATTCCAAAAAAATAGTTTAGTCCCATAACCTAAAACTTATCTGGCCTTGAATCACCTTTTGACCATTCTGCTTAGAAGCGTTCACATCAAAGATCAATTGCGTTCCATCACGATCAACCAGCTTACCATTTAAAGATATTACATCGTTTAAAAATACCATTCCAGTAAACCGAACACGATAATCTTCAATGTATCCTTCTTCTATATAATGTGAAAACAAACGTGATAAGTTACCCATTGTCCACATTCCATGGGCAATTATACCAGGAAGCCCAGCCCTTTCTGCCTCAGTATCAATCGTATGGATTGGATTGTAGTCATCAGAAGCGCCTGCATATTTAATAAGCTCTAAACGATTAACAGGTTCAAGTTCTATTGATTCTAGTTCATCACTGATTCTTAATAAATTTAATGTACTCAATAGCTTAACTCCTTTCTGACCGTTTCCGTCAAGATTACGACGCGTACACACTCAAAAATAGTCTCACCATGCTCGTCTTCACCGTAATCCGTAAATGTTAACATTCCTAGCGTGCCGCTTTTTGCTTCTTTTTCAGTATAATTCGTCACTACTCGATAACAGTGCACAACATCTCCGACTGTTAATGGACGATAATAGTGAAAGCTTTGTTCTCCATGGATTAGCCCTGCACTTGGTAATTTCATTCCGTCAATCTCTCCGTAATTTAATGTTACGGGATAAGTCGCCGGAACGAATAATTTTCCAAACTTTGAATTCTTAGCGTAATCCTCATCCACATACATTGGGTGCGTTTCACCAATTGCCTTTGCAAACTTAATCGCTGCACCTTTCTCGATCACATTTATTACTTTATTTGATTTTTCACCAATAAAATTGTGTAACACATTCATCCCCCTCTATTAATCTTTTGGACCACCAGCAACGTAGATGACCTGACCATTAACAAAAGATGAAGCTTCATCAGCATAGAATGCAACAGCATTTGCAATATCCTCTGGTTTACCACTACGCCCTACTGGAATTTGGCTTACACTATGCTCAACTAATTGTTCAAAAGTAATTCCGATTCTCTCAGCTGTCGCTTTTGTCATGTCCGTCTCAATAAACCCAGGAGCTACTGCATTGGTTGTAATACCGTATTTACCCAGCTCAATGGCTAATGTTTTAGTAAACCCTTGTAGCCCTGCTTTGGCAGTTGAATAATTGGCCTGTCCTCTATTACCTAGTGCAGAAGTGGATGAAATATTAATGATGCGGCCATACTTTTGTTCAACCATATATTTCTGCACGGCACGTGAACAGTTGAATGCTCCTTTTAAATGGACATCCATAACCATACTCCAGTCATCACTACTCATCTTAAATAACAAGTTATCACGAATGACACCTGCATTGTTTACTAAAATGTCAACGCTTCCAAATTGGTTCACAAGTCCTTCAACTGCTTGTTCAACTTGATCGTACTCAGTCACACTCGCTACTTTCGTGAACACTTCATAACCTTTACTTGTGAAATCTTTTTGTGCTTCAGCTAGGGCTTCTTCGTTCACATCAATAATTCCAACTTTAGCCCCTTCTTCTAAAAATTTTTTTGCTATTCCTTTCCCGATGCCTCTACTACCACCTGTAACTAGGGCTACCTTACTCTCAAATCTGCCCATCCTCATATCCCTCCTAGTCTGTTTTTACAAATTCATTATATGATAATTAATCTGAAATTTACAACTTTTCAAAATATATTTAAGATGTGTTTATCTACTAGAATGTGCGACAGCATGGCTTTTTAACTGAGGTAAAAGTTTTTTATAAATTTGTTCAACATCTTCCTTTTCAACCTTCCTTGGATTTAAAGGAATCGTTAACTGATCTTGCATCGCATCATTAACTAGCTTTTCAAGTTGATCTAGCGTCACTTCTTTTAAATAACTAAAATCTTTTGGAAGATCTAATTGATTATTAAATTTTTCGATTGAATCGACAATCGTAAATGCTGCAGTTTCATCATCTAAGTTTATAAGATTAGAATTTAATATTCGTGCTATGTCAGCGTATTTCTTCACATTAGAGATTACATTGTATTCTGTGACTTTTGGTAGAATGATAGCATTTGCTAAACCATGAGGTACCTGAAATAATGCAGAGATTGGATGTGAACAGGCATGGACCAAACCTAACCCAGCTGCATTAAAAGCTACACCTGCCATGGTACTTGCAATTTGAACTTGTGCTCGGGAATCACTATTAAAGGCGTGAGCATAGCTAGCTGGAAGATGTTCCTTTAACATTTTCATAGATTGTAAAGCAAGACTATCTGTAAAAGGGGTAGCATTAATTGAAGTATAGGCTTCAATTGCGTGCACGAATGCATCCATGCCGGTTGTGGCAACTATATGACGGGGTAAAGTAGCCGTTAATATTGGGTCAATAATGGCTACATCAGGGCCAATTAGCGGAGAAGCTAATACCAACTTTCGTTCTTGTTGTTCATCTGTTACGACTGCAACGGAAGTCACTTCAGATCCTGTTCCAGCTGTAGTCGGCACACAAACTAAAAATGGCAATGAATGTTTAATAGGTTTCTGGTCAACAACATAGTCTAGTACATCACCACCGTGACTCACGACCACTCCTACAGCTTTGGCAAAATCCATAGGACTGCCTCCCCCTATAGCCAGTATAAAGTCACAATTTGCCTCTTGATATTCAAGCGCTCCTTTCCTGACTGAACTCGCTTTAGGGTTTGGTGATACATCTGAAAAAATATGAACAGAGATACCTTGGTCATGTAGTAATTGTTCTATTCGTTCGATTATTCCTGTTTGGACAAGGCCTGGGTCAGTTGCCAAAAACGCACTTCTTTTGTTTTGACGTTTAAGTTCTTTTAATAAAAACGGGTCAAGCTTATGCTCTCCATACAGAATTCTAGTTGAGTTAGAAAAATTGAATGAAATCAATAGTTTACCTCCTTTCTTGAAAATCAAATAACTCAATTACTTAAAAATATGTTAAGTCTAACCTGTAGATCTGTCAATATGAATTCAGAATTTTTAGTTAATAATTGTTCATTTTACTCTTTCATATTTATGGTAAAATATTGCTTACAGTCCTTTTAAAAACAACAAGATTTTAGGTGAATCAACTTGGAAGCAAAAACACATATGATTACTTCACTAACAGTTGCAGCAGGTGTATCAACATACTTAGAGGTCCCTTTTTCTGCTGGTTACTTTGCAGGTGTGTTGATTGGGAGTGTACTACCAGACATCGATAAAAAAGACTCCTTCATCGGTCAACGATCTTTAGGAGTCTCACATTTAATCCAAATGCTCTTTGGCCATCGCGGATTTACTCATTCAGTATTCTGTTGGATTCTCATTACCATTCTATGTTTAAACTATCCTTCACCATTTACATACGGTCTATCCATTGGGTACATTGGGCATATATTAGGAGATTTCTTTTCAAATAGAGGTGTTCCGATCTTCTATCCTATTATAAAGAAACCTTTTAATCCTAGCTCAATATTAACTTATAAAACCGGCGGAACTTCTGAAAGACTTATATTGATTGTTTCGGTTATTGTTTTTCTAGTTGTTATATTGAATGGTGATATGACAAGTGAATTGCTACAATCGTTCAAGCAACTAACACATTCACTTTAATATTTGTCACCCCATAAATGCCACGGGAAGTCCATTGGTGGATTTGAAACGACACGGACTTCCTTTTTTTTGGTTGGGTGTTCAATAGTGAGCACATGCGACCACAGGGCAATTTGTTGACCTGGTTTATTCACTTTTGCCCCATATTTTTGATCTCCATAAATCGGCCAACCACGTGATGACAGTTGAACTCGAATTTGATGTGGCCTTCCAGTATGTAAATCAATTTTAAGCAAGGTTAACCCTTTTTTCGCCCCAATTAATTCATAGTCTAAAATTGCTTTTTTAGCCTGTTTATTCTTATGTGATGTGACATGCACTTTATTTTCTTTTTTGTCTTTTAATAGAAAGTCCTTTAGTTGACCTTGTGAATCGTTTGGTCCGCCTCGGACAACGGTTAAATACTGCTTGTCAAACACATTTCGTCTGATTTGATCAGATAGTCTAGAAGCTGCTTTTGATGTTTTGGCAAATACCATAACACCCCCAACTGGTCGATCTAATCGATGAACTAACCCTAAATATACATTGCCCGGTTTGTTATCTCTTTCTTTTATAAACTCTTTAAGTATGGTTAATAGATCACGGTCTTGTGATTGGTCAGCTTGTACTGGAACATTGACTGGTTTTTCGACAAATAGTAGATGATTATCTTCGTATAGAATATTGATTTTCACACTTGTAACTCCTTTTAACGGTTTGGTCATAGAATAACATATATTTCTCATGACATCTTTTTCATTTCTATAAAACAAAATCCCCTCACAGTTAGTAAGGGGAATATGTGAGTTACTTACGTTGAACTCGTTCATTTACTTCATCAAGAACTTCCTGTGCTGTCATTCCATCACAGTTAATAATGGATGCATCTGATGTTGCTTCACTCATACCCATAACATTTTGATCTTGCCCAGAAATACAGCAACAATCGCAACCAGCTGCATTATCACCTTCAAGTGTGACAACATCATGTCCATTTTGCTGTAGTAATTCTTTTACATCAGTTAATGTATCTTCTACTGCAACTCTCGCCATTCACTTCACCTCCATTTTCCAAGACTTATTCTGTACAGTCTTGGGAAAATTATGCAAGTGAGTGATATTATTCAAAAGCTTTAATCCCTTGTGTGGTTTCAGCCCGTTTGACAGCTCTTATAATTGCTTTTTCTAATGCTTGTGTTGCAAGTGATCCAATGAGATCTAAAGAGTATTGACGATCACCATTTGCTAGAGTGAAAATTGTATCACCATCAAACATTGTATGAGCTGGAAAGATTGTTCTCCCAATAGCATTATGCGCCATTTGAGAAACTTTAGTAGCTTCTGATTTTGAAAGTTTAGCGTTAACGGCAATTACTCCAATCGTCGTATTTTGACCTACTCGCCCAAACGATTCCACTTGGGTCATCATAAACTCTTCGCTGTCAACTAGCTCACCCGTCTCCGGATGAATAGCGCTTGCTATAACATTTCCAGTCTTCGGCTCTCGAATCTCCCCTAATGAATTAACTGCCACAACCGCTCCAACTGTTAATCCATTTTCTAGTGTAATGGCAGAACTCCCCAAGCCACCTTTCATGCAATGTTCGAACCCCATAATTTTTCCTACTGTTGCTCCACAACCTGCTCCAACATTTCCTTGTCTAAATATCCCTCTTGCTGCTTTTTGTGCGGCTTCATAACCCATTTCTGCATTAGGCCGAACATTTGGGTCTCCCACAGCTAAATCAAACAAGATGGCTGAAGGTACAATCGGAACTTTCGCAACACCAACATCCAGTCCAATTCCTTTTTCTTCTAAAAATTTCATCACACCACTTGAAGTATCTAACCCAAATGCACTTCCACCCGACAAACAAATGGCATGCACTTCATTTACCATATTTACTGGGTTAAGCAAGTCTGTTTCACGTGTGCCTGGTGCTGCTCCTCGAACATCCACACCAGCAACTGCCCCTTCCTCTGTCAAAATAACCGTACACCCTGTTAATGCCTTCTGGTCTTCAATATGGCCAACCTTGATACCTGAAACATCTGTAATATTATCAAAGCTCATTCAAGCACCTCCATGGTATTTGCACCTTGGTAATGCTTTTCTATGCCCGATCTGTTTTTCCCTTTTTATAAGGTAGGATTGATAACACGTTTATTTTCTTAAAACGCCTAACTGCTTGCTTTGTGTAACAATATGCTAAAAAAGATTCATCATCGATTTTCACAATCCGAACAACACGTTGGCTATAATCGCCTTGACGGTCTAAATAGATCATTTCAAGACGTTGTTTTTGATTCATGGCCCTTTGAAGGATGGAGTCCATCATAATCCCTCCATTAATAAGAACGTTTGTTCGTATTATACCACATTTTATAAGAATTAGACCTAAATGTGAAAAAAAGTGCCTAGCAATCGTTGCCAGGCACTATCCTTATTGTTCAACAACTTGATCATTGACTTCAGTTAAAAATTGATTAATTTTCTTAACCGTTTGCCTTATACGATCCTCAAAGAAAACGACATTCGTAAAATACCCATGAACCATACCTAATTCGAGCTTGGCATCCATTCTAACTCCCGCTTCTTTTAGCCTTCTAGCATAAGCCAATCCTTCATCACGAAGAACATCATTCTCAGCTACAATAACTATCGAGGATGGTAACCCACTTAAGTCTTCACACGTAAGTGGTGCAATATAAGGATTATAATAATCATCCTCGTCACGAACATAATGTTTTCCAAACCATTGCATAAAACCTCGGTCAAGCCCATAACCTTCTGCAAACTCTTCATATGAGGATGTGTCATAACTTAAGTTTGTAACTGGATAGACTAAGACTTGCGCTTTAACAGGTGGGCCTTCGCGATCCTTAGCCAGCATTGATACAGCAGTTGCTAAGTTCCCTCCAGCACTATCCCCGCCTACTGTAATATTCGTGACATCTCCATCAATCTCAATTGGGTTAGCATATACCCATTCAAGTACTTTATAACAATCTTCTAACGGAGTTGGATAACGGTACTCAGGTGCTAAACGGTAATCTACTGAAACAACAATGCGTTTTGTCTCATTTGTAAGAATCCGACATGTTGCATCAACTAATTCTAAGTCACCTAATACCCAGCCACCACCATGGTAATAAATAAATACAGGAAAAGGGCCTTGACCTTCTGGTTTATAAATTCTTACCGGAATCTCATATTCATCTTTTGCGGAAATTGTTCTGTTTTCTATTTCACTTACTTCTTCAAAGCCTTGCCCTACAACTGGCATTTGTTTAAAAAGAGATCTGACCTCGCTTGGCTCCATTGTTGATAGATCAGGCATATCTTGAAACATTTCTAAATAAACTTTGGCTTGTTCATTTAGGTTAGCCATAGACACCATCCTTTTACCAATTTTGTTTTATTATATTGGTATCTCACTTTGTTTAGAAGTTAAATTCTAGACTTATTGCCTATTGTTCAGATTGTGGCTGATTTATTTATGGGGAATTTTTTTAATTTATGGGGAAAAATTTAAATATATGGGGAAAAATTTTGTTTTATGGGGAAAAAATTAATTTTATAGGGAATTTTTCTGATTTATGGGGAAATCCATAAAAAAGTTATGACCAGCCATCAAAATGACTGGTCATACTTTATACTACCTTATCGCGCATCTGTTTGGACCGATTTCCATTTCACGTTGCTCTTCATCTTCTGGATTCTTTTGACCCATATTAGTCTGGCGGATATCGTTGTACGAGTTTGGTTGTGGTGGTAAATTATCTGTTACCGCAGTACGAAATTCTTCTTCGCTTTCGATATTTAAACCATGATTTTCTTTATACAGCTTACCTAACGTTTCAGACACACTACCATCATCATTCATTTCTTTAATACTCATATAGTGAGCTGGTAGGACTATTAAATCCTCAGATAACTTTTTATACCGTTCATATAACGTCTCTCTTAAGTCACCAACCCAATCTTCAGCTTTGCCGGCTAAGTCAGGACGCCCAATTGAATCGATAAATAAAATATCACCTGTTAATAGGTACTGATTATCTATGATAAAAGACGTACTTCCAATTGTGTGACCTGGAGAGTAGAAGGCTTTAATGGTCGTATCACCAACTTTAACTTCATCTCCATCTTCTATCGGCTGATACTCAAATTGGACGTCAGTTGCATCTTTCGGTGGCAAATAATAAGTTGCTCCATGCTCATTTGCTAAGTCTCTACCACCTGAAATATGGTCGGCATGTAAATGGGTGTCTAAAACAGATTTGATAGATAAACTATGTTCCTTTAGAAAATCATCATACTGATTGATCATACGATTAGTATCAATAACCGCTGCTTCACCATTCGATGCAATCAAATAAGATATGCAGCCTTTACCAATACGCAGAAATTGATAAATCGTTCCACCCGACACTTTACCAATTTTTATCGGTTCAAGGTGCTCACTATATGACGTCATTCCACCCTCAATAGAATAAACATTGTCATATCCGGATTCAGCAATTTGTTCTGCTACCATTCGGGATGAGTTTCCTTTAGCACAAATCACGTATATTGCTTGGTTTTTGGGGAGCTTATCTTTAATCGATTCAACATTATCATCTAAATCAGAAAATGGTTTATTATAAACTTCAACATTCTCACCTTCTACTTTCCAATCATCAAAATCTCCAGTCTTCCGTACATCCAGTATAAATAGTTGATCACCATTTAATATCTTTCGTGTCAATGTTTTTACTGATATATGTTGAACTTTTGACATTCTATCACCACCTTCTAGCGTTCAACTTTCCCTTCCCACTCAAGCATACCCCCAGGCATATTCTTCACCTTATACCCTTTGCTTTCTAAGAAATCCGTCGCCTTTCCACTTCTACCTCCAGAGCGACAAACCATGATATGTTCTTTGTTTTCGTCTATTTCATCTAAACGATCTGGTATTTCGCCTAAAGGAATATGTTTTGCTCCTGGGATTTTGCCTTGTGCAACTTCATCGTCTTCCCTCACATCAATAATGCTTAGCTCTTCATTATTTTCTAACTTTTCTTTGACTTCTAGAGGTTTTATCTCTTGATGTGACATAGCCCAAGCTCCTTTATATATTAATCACCTTTAATATGTCACAGTTGCGTTTGTTTATACGATGTTAGGTATCATTGTCAAAAAAATTTTACAGAGTTTGAAAGCGTTTTATTCATCTAATTGTGTAATCGTTTCCTTTGTGAATAAGACATCAAATAAAGCGATTACAAACATCTTTTATGATTATTTTGACTTGAATAAATAGTCAGAAATTAGGTATTTACATTGCTCTAACCCGGTGCTATAGTTTTTATTAAATATTCTTGGGAGGGATTAGGAATGACAGAATTACTAAACAATCCATTAATTGCAACGGTACTCATTTTTGCCTTAATTGCGTTTGGTGAATGGGTATCGATTGTAACAAAAGCAAGAGTTCCAATGTTATTAACAGCAATGGTGTGCTTCCTAATCCTGTCATGGACCGGTATCTTTCCGGAAGACATCATGGATCGCTCACAGTTTGCTGTATTAGGTTCAATATTAATTGGTCCTGCCATCGTTCATATGGGAACATTAATTCCGTTATCCATTCTTAAGAGTCAATACAAAGCCGTAATTATTGCACTAAGCGGGATTACTATTTCCGGAATATTGGTCTTATCTATTATTACTTTCGTATTTAGTTATGAAACAGCAATTGCAGGGATTGGCCCTATTAGTGGTGGGGTTGTAGCATTATTAATCACGCAAGAAAAATTAACCGAAATTGGTTTATCTACAATCGTTGTCATTCCTGCACTCATCGTAGCTTTCCAAGGTGTTCTAGGAATGCCACTTGCACTAAATTTCATGCGACGATATGCCAAGAAAATTATAAATGGGATTGATAATGGGACGTTTACGCCGATGAAAAGTGCTTCAATAGCTGAATCAATCGCTGGGCATAAAAAACAAGGCCCACTTAAATCAAGTACAACGATTAAATTATTCTTAGTTTTTGTTGTCGGTGCAGTTGGTGTTGTGCTCGGTGAACTAACTGGTATTCATTACAGCTTATGGTGTCTAGGTCTTGGAATTCTATCTGTAAAAGTCGGGTTACTTGAAAATGAATCTCTAAATCGAGCTAATTCTTTTACCTTAACAATGATTGGAATTATATTCGTCGTTATTGGAACGATGGCTGGTGTGACACCTCATCAAGTGTTAGATCACCTACCAGCTATTTTATCTATCTTGCTACTGGGAACATTAGGTATCGCATTGGGCGGTTATATCGGATCCAAATTAGTTAAATGGGACCCATACAAAGGGATGCCAGTTGCCTTAACAGCTTTATTTGGCTTTCCAGGAGATTACATCCTTTGTGAAGAAGTAAGTAGAAGTACAGCTCGTAATGAGAAAGAAGAGAAAATGATTTTTGATGAGTTATTAACCCCTATGTTAATTGGCGGATTCACAACAGTTACAGTTGCATCTGTTGTCATTACGGGTATTTTAATCCAAACACTATAGAGGAGGTTTTAAATTATGACGAGAACATTAATTAAAAACGGTTTGCTGATTGATGGAAATGGTGGTGAACCTCATTCAGGGCAAGTTGTAGTTGTTGAAGGTAAAAAGATTAAGTATGTTGGGCCAGAATCAAGTTACACCTCTGCAGGAGATGAGAATGTTGTCGATGCTCAAGGTGGCACCATCCTACCTGGGCTCATTGATACCCATGTTCATATGATGTTGGAATACTCTCCATTAGCAGAACGCCTAACAAAGCCTTTTTCTTACATGTATTTTGAAGCACAAAAGTATCTCGAAAACACATTAAACGCCGGTATTACAACGGTGAGAGACGCCCTAGGTACTGACCTTGGTGTAAAAAAAGCTGTAGAAGACGGGTTAATAAAAGGGCCCAGAATGCAGCTAAGTATCAATGCTTTAACAATCACTGGTGGTCATGGTGATGGTACACAACTTAATGGGGACGTTTTAGATATTCTACCTTCTGGACATCGCGGTATGCCTGATGGTCGTTGTGATGGAGTTGCAGAAGTGAGAAAGAAAACACGCGAAATGTTGCGTGCCGGGGCAGAAGTTATTAAAGTACACGCAACTGGTGGGGTACTAAGTCCAACTGATCACCCTGAGTTCACTCAATTCTCTTTAGATGAATTAAAGGCAATTGTTGAGGAAGGGAAATTCAGAAAAGGTGTTAAAGTGATGGCACACGCACAAGGCGCTGAAGGAATTAAGAACGCTGTGCGTGCAGGTATTCACTCGATTGAACATGGAATCTTCATTGATGATGAAGCTATTGAGTTAATGCTTGAAAATGGCACATATCTCGTTCCAACACTATTAGCTCCTGTATCCGTCTTAGAAACTGCTGATGAAAAAGGCATGCCGCAATCAGCCGTCGATAAATCTAAAGAAGTAATTGAACAACACCGTGCTAGTTTTACAAAGGCATATAACGCTGGAGTAAAAATCGCAATGGGAACCGATGCAGGTGTAATGAAGCATGGAACAAATCTAAGAGAACTTGGTTTAATGGTTGATGCTGGCATGACACCAATGGATGCCATTGTCGCCACAACTAAAACCGCTTCTGAATGTCTTGGCTGGGAAGATCGCATCGGAACAGTTGAAGAAGGAAAATTAGCTGATCTTATTATTGTAAATGGAAATCCACTTGATGATATTTATTCTTTAGCAGACAACAATCTAATTCAATATGTCTTAAAAGATGGTCAAGTTGAAAAAGATCTTTTACCGACAAAGCAAGAAATTAACTCATAATTAAATGTAATCTTTAAAAGGAATGCCCTTAAGGCTAAGAGGGCATTCCTTTTTTATTTTTCTGACTGAGATTCTAGCTCGATAATTTCATCAGAAATTTCTGCTAGCCGTTCTTCTAAAGCTAAGATGAGCTGTGTTTTACTAGAATCATTCTTTTGATTATAAATCATTTGTTGACTAATCCCTTTAAGTTGATTAATTAAATGGCTAATTAGAAACTGATGAAATACTCTTTCTAATTGACCATATGCGTTTTGAGTCGATTTTGTTTGTTGTCGGTAATGATGAGCTTCATTCGATAGTGCTTGGGACTTTAATTCAAGTTGTTCAATTTTTTTATTTTGAAAGAATTGTGTTCTTACTAATTCCTCAATGTGTTGGTTCTGAGAAGTATGTTTGTTTTCCAGTTTTTCAATGTTTTGATTTTTTTCTATAAGAATAACTTCATTTTGTTGTTGTTCAGAATTTAATTTGAACAATCGACCTTGTAAATCTTGATGGTTTTCTTTTAGCTCTTGATAGTCTTCTTTTAATTGCTGATATTCTTGGTCAATTTTTTCCCAGGCGTCTTGATACATTTTTACTTTCAAATTCGCGACATCCATTTGACGTTTATATTTTTCAAGTTTTTTTTCTAAATCATATAAATGTCTCTCAAGTTCTTCCTTATCTATTTCTAACAAGTGATTATCTTCCTTGAGCTGCTCGATGTATTGATAATTGTAAGTTCTTTTAAACTGATCAATCCGTTCTTGTTCTTTCTTTAATTCTGACTGAACATGTATAAGTTTTTGCTGCAACTGAACGGGATCTTTAGTATATCTAGCCAATGAGGTCCTCCCCTTCACACAATAGGTTAGTTATGTATATGCCCTATGAAAAGGAGGAGTTCTTATTACTAATCAGGAAAACTGTTTAATTAGTTGGTCTAATTCTTTACTAACTTCTTCTGCTTGATCACATAATGATTCGAGCTCGGTTTTATATTCTTCTATACCATTATGATTAATTTTTCCTTGCTGATCTAGCCCCAATAATATATACATTAACAATAAGTGAATGCTTTCACCTTCAAGATAGATAAAACTGTGATCTGCCTCATCGGAATCCTTTAATTTCTCAACTTGTTCATTTAAAGTTTGGTGAAGGAGTTTTTTTATTATCAAGTCTCGTTCATGACCCATACTTATCCCTCCCAATATTAATTTCCACTAACACTAATCGAGTTTAGAGCTGGCAGGCCATCTGGCATATCATCTGTATATACATAAGCTAGTATAGCCCCTTTATATGGTTCAGCCGATTGCCATTTAATTTGGAAGTTCGAAAAAGTCACCTTATCACCAGGTGCAAGTTTATTCTGATTGACTGGTCTTAACCAGTAAGTTGTTGATGGCCCCTCTTCTGTAAAACGCTCCCATGCCCCAACTTGAACTTTTTGCTTTTGTTTAGTACTTACAATTTTACCTGTTAGTTGAAACACACCACTCTCAGGTAGTTGCAAACAAAGATATGGATTTTTTAGCTCTTTTGTTCCGAGATTATGAATGATGAAATGACCAATGATTAAGTTATTTGAACCTTGATGGGAGTAATTAATGGAGTAAGCGAAGTAACTAATTATTGAAGGATTGCTATTAGCTTTAAGTAAACTTTTTAGTTGATCCTTTTGGTGTTCAATTGATTTCAAATGGTTACTAAGTCGCTCTATCGTTGGATGACTCATGATATGACTCCTTCCGTCATAAATTGTTTAAAGAATTACTTAATATTTATGCAGTAGGTCATGTTTTATGAAAAGGGGCTATTAATCTATGACATCTATACATTTATCTATTATGCCATCACCAATCTATCAGTTCTTAAATAATATAATAATGTTAAGAGGTGAGTCTATGAGTTATGAAAAAGAATTGGAACGGTTGAAAGCAAAGTTAAATGAATCTTACGAAATTTTAAGTTTATTAAAAGAACAAAATACATGTACTCAAACTGACCAAATGAAATTTGGACAAAAAGAAATTTTTATAGAAGGAGCTGTAAATAAATTGAGTGAAGAACAAAACTTAAATGTTGAAAACACAGATCTTGTAGAAAACCTTCAACAAGAACTAAAAGACCTTAAAACTATTTTCCTAGCTATGCAACAAGATTTAAGTGATATAAAACAATTACTAATACAACAGAACGAGAATAAAAGTAACGAATCGAGCAATTCTCAACCTAAAACGAACACACACCAACCTTCTAGACAACGAACACCAAGTTATAATCAATTACAACAATTTGCAAAGTCAGTAAAACGGAGTCAACCTACTAAAAAAAAAAAAAACAGCAAATAAAATTAAATTAAGGGCAAAACCCGTCAGAACACCTATTCCTAAAACAACCCGAGCTAAAAAAGTTATCCAAACAAACCAACCCACTTCTAGTATTAAAGAGAACTATAATACTAATAAAAAAGCAAAGCACAAAAACGATAAACCTTCTTTTATAGATCAGATGATGAACTCACCTTTCTTTCGGAAAAGGGAATAACTAGCTATGAACACTTTATTTATTAAAAAAGATGTGATAGATGAGGTTATTTTACACGCTTACAATGCAAAACCATTTGAAGGTTGTGGTCTACTTGTGGGAAATAGTAATCACATACACACTTTCCTACCATTAGTTAATGAATCAAATAATCATTACCAATATAAAGTCTCTTACGAACAGTTAAATAGATTGTTACAACAAATCAACTTTACCAATCAAGAGTTGATTGCCATTTACCATTCTCACCCATTGCAACGTGCTGTTCCATCATCTCTTGATTTATTAAACCATCCTGATGATTCTATTAAGATGATTATTGTATCACTTAAACAAGGTCATCCAGTTGTCAAATGCTATTCCATTAATAATCGAGACTATTTAGAATGTAAATTAATAGTTGTCTAAAGAGGGAGTGATTGAGATGAGACGATCTAAAAAGTTTAAAGCTAGTGACGCTAATAAAAGAAAACCGTCAACAAAGAAGAAAAAAGGTTGTGGCTGTGGCAAATAGCAGTTCTCAATAGACGAATAGCGCTATAATCGTATTTAACGATTTAGCGCTTTTTCTTTAATTCAATGATAGTGGACAAAGAAACATATTAATTAAAACACTCATAAATATGCTTTCACACTACATCCTAATAGTTTTAAAACATACTCTATCAGTGTAAGAAGTTTTATAGATTATTTCTTACAAAAAATATAGAGAGGTGTTATTAATATGAAACCAAGTAATCTAAATGGTGGGCAAGAATTATTATGTATCAATACAGAAAAAGTATATGACTGGATTATCAACGACGCAAACTTTGACATTAACCTAGCTAGTATTACATTGCCAGAAGGTGTATTATGTGATGTCGTTAATGATATTGATGTAACATGTAATGTCATTCCGACTGGAGTTGAAATTGTAGATCGTGAAGATCAAGAGTTTACTATTGATGGAGTAGACATTACTCTACAGGTTGTTACAATTAGTAAAGGGTTTACAGTGGAACTTGAATTCCCAGTATTAGATGGTGTTGAGGTATTTACGAGAGCTTTCACCCGTACTGAGCAAGTTGTATTATGTGCTCCAGAAGGTACAGAAATTGATATTGAGTTCACTGAAGAAGAATGTACAATTGTGTCTATAGATTGTGATCCTGATGCATTAACCTTTGACGCAACAATCTCTGTTCGTTTGTGTCAAAGCATTCAGTCAGTTTATGATGTGACTTTAGAATTAGTTGCAGATTTCTGTCAGCCTCGTGAAGAAGTCATTCTTCCAACTGGACCTTGCCCATTACCAACAGTTCCGCCACAGTGCCCAGAATTATTTCCTGCAAATGGTGAGAATGGTTAAACTATTTTATAAAGGATCTGACATTGAGTCAGATCCCTTTTTACATATTCACTACGTTGAAGTCTTTTCCTTTTTCTTAGTCGTAGATTTTTTCTTCTTAGAATTGGTGGTCTTAGATTTTTTCGTTGTACCTTTTTTCTTTTGTGATTCATTTAACGATTTTTCTAACGCTGCCATTAAGTCATCTATGTTCTCAGGTGCTTTTGGTTCTTTTGCTGTCGTGATTTCTTCTCCTGCTTTCTTCTTCTCAATCAGTTCCATTAGAGCTGTTCGATATTCGTCAGTATACTTTTCTGGTTCAAACTCAGCTGTTAGTTGATCGATTAACATTTTAGCTGTTTTAAGTTCTTTTTCTCCAACCTCAGTCTCTTCAGGTACATTAGGCACTTCTTGAAAATCCCTTACTTCGTCAGGATAATGAATGGTTTCCATTACCAATGTGTTTTCGTAAATTCTAACGACTGCTAAATGTTCCTTAGACCTTATAGTAATTTTAGCTAAGCCAATTTTTCCTGTGTCCTTCAGAGCCTGTCTGAGTAAAGCATAGGCCTTTCCCCCACCATCATTCGGTGACAGAAAATAACTGCGGTCGAAATAGATCGGATCAATTTCTTCTAATTTCACAAAGTCCATGATTTCTACTGATTTATCTTCTGCGACATCTTTAATTGATTTTAAATCTTCTTCTTCTAAGATGACGAATTTATTCTTCGTATATTCAAACCCCTTTACAATATCATCATTCGTCACTTCAGTTTCACATACAGGACAGACTTTTTCATACTTCACTGGAGATTGACACTCTTTGTGTAAATTTCTTAACTTTATATCTTTATTTTCAGTAGCTGAGTGTAGCTTAACTGGAATATTCACAAGTCCAAAACTAATAGTTCCTTTCCACATTGTATGCATCGAATCACCTCTTTTTCTGTTAGTGTCTGTTGTTGCCTAATAATAATTCAACAATTGTAGAAAAATAATGATGTTGAATTGGAGGTTGAGATGATGTGGAAACCGATGTTACCAACATTAGTTGACGAACCACCATTAAAGAAAAGCTGGGTTTATGAACCTAAGTATGATGGGTTTCGTTGTGGGTTATTTTGGTCAAAAGATGAGGTTAAACTTTATAGTCGAAATCAAATAGAATTAACAAAAAATTTTCCAGAAATTATTGAATGGTGTAAAGAACATCAATTTTTAGTTGAAGATTCTCTTCCTCTAATAATCGATGGTGAAATTGTGATTCTTCGTACAGAATATCAAGCTGCATTTGAGCTATTGCAAAAAAGAGGTCGTTTAAAAGCAAAAGATAAAATCCAACAAGCTAGAGCAAGACGACCAGCAAGTTTTATGGCTTTTGATCTCATAAAAAACAATGATCAAGACCTTACAAATAAAAAATTAAAAGAGAGAAGAAAGGCTCTAGAGCATATTTTTAGACTTTTAAATACGTTAACATTTCATTTTAACCGGCCTTTTAATTTAGTTAAGCAATACGATTCCTATGATAAATTATCGGACCTCATTTTCGTCCATCAAGGAGAAGGTATTGTTGCCAAAAACTTATCTTCTACATATTTAGCTGGAAAGCGTACTGATGATTGGTTAAAAATTAAGAATTACAGATATATTCAAGGGTCAATTACTGGTTGGAACGCTAATAATGACTACTTTGAAGTTTCTTATAAAAATGACAACGAATTTGATGAGTTGGGAAAGGTCAAAAACGGATTCACTCCAAAAGATCGTAAAACATTAACAACTTTTATTCAAGAAAATGGTGAGCAAGTGAACTCTTCTTCATGGAAGGTAACTCCTAGTGCATGTATTGACATTAAATGTTTAGATGTTAAAAAAAGCGATCTAAGAGAACCGTTCTTCCACCAGTTTCGTTTTGATCTTGAGCCAGATAATATCACCAAAGCAACTATTGATGAGGGGTTAGCACAGCTTCCAAAAGAAATCGAAATATCAAAACCAGACAAACACTTGTTTCCCACCGTCACTAAGCGAGATTATGTGTTGTATATGCGCCAAGTTGCACCTATTTTATTACCTCGTTTGTACAATAAACGGTTAACCATGATTCGGTACCCTGATGGCATTCATGAGCACTCTTTTTATCAAAAACATTTGCCTGATTATGCCCCAGATTATATTCAAACAGTGCCTGGGGATGATGATGAAGAAGATATCCTTTGTCAAGATTTAAAAACATTACTTTGGTTCAGTAACCACGCAGCTTTAGAATTTCATGTCCCATTTCACACGATTCATTCTGAGTATCCTGATGAAATGGTATTTGATTTAGATCCTCCGACTTTAAAGGAGTTTCCATTAGCCATCACCGCTGCTCAATTAATTAAAGACATGTGTGAGCATAAAGATTTCCAACCATTTGTAAAGACATCTGGTAAGACAGGTCTTCAAATTCATATCCCTTTAAAGCCTGAAAGTATGTCTTTTGATGAGACAAGGGAATTTATGGAGGCTGTTGCTAAAGTTCTTGTTCAAAAATACCCTAACGACTATACCATTGAACGATTGAAAAAGAATAGAGGAAAACGTATGTATATAGATTATATTCAGCACGCACCTGGTAAAACCATCGTTGCCCCTTATTCACCACGGGCAACTGAACAAGCAACCGTTGCAACACCATTATACTGGCATGAAGTTTCAGAACAATTGGACCCTACATCGTTCACCATACACAACATACCTAACAGACTAAAAGACCTAGGTTGTCCATTCTTACAAATGCCTAACCTCAATGCATAGAATTATGTTTCGTGGAAAAATTATGAAGCACGATGACTTAGACTAGGTGAAAAATATGAAATTTAAAAACCTCTTTTTTAAACAAAAAAACGGTTTAAAGACTAATCGAAACTCTAAAGAAATCGATGATACCATTGATGATCTATTAAAACAATTCACTCAATCAGATGACTTTAAAGAAGTTACCGTTAAACGTGGTTTGAAGCCGATAAAGTTTTATTACTTTCGTTCATTAGTAGATAAAGAAATGGTACAGCGAGATATACTTCCTTATTTACAAGATGAAATGATTCAATCGGTAGATGATATTAGACAGTCTGTTCCCATTGAAAATATTGAGATCACAAAAGATGTCGCTACAATACAACATCAGGTTTTGTCAGGTTCATGCATGGTCCAAATCGGTAATGAAAGTACTGTGGTATTGCTAAGAGCTGTATTGACCAATAACCGTGATGTTAATATTCCAGAAGTTGAATTCAGTGTCGTTGGTCCAAAAGAAGCTTTCGTTGAATCACTTGAAGTCAATTTAAACCTAATCAGAAGACGCTTACCTATTCCGGAGCTAAGAGTAGAAGAATTAACGGTAGGGAAACTTACTAAGACAAAAGTCGCTATTCTAAGCATTGAAGGAATAACGAATGAGGAAAACTTAAA
Source organism: Piscibacillus sp. B03 (assembly GCF_052246295.1). Taxonomy (NCBI): domain Bacteria; kingdom Bacillati; phylum Bacillota; class Bacilli; order Caryophanales; family Bacillaceae; genus Piscibacillus; species Piscibacillus sp. B03. The sequence continues at coordinate 109,201 of NZ_JBQQCO010000006.1, forward strand.
AACCGTGAAACAAAGAATTGAAGATATTGAGATTGACTCGATTATTGATAGTTCATTTATTGTTCAATTAATCTCTGACAATCAACATTCCCCTTTTCCGCAATTGATTGATACAGAAAGACCGGACCGCATTGCTGCTGTTTTAGCGGAAGGTAAAGTAGTTTTTATGGTCGATGGAGCACCTCATGGCATAATTGGGCCAACAACATTAGTGGAATTCTTTTCCGCTTTTGAAGACTATTTTTTAAATTGGTTAACGGCTTCATTCTTTCGTTTAATTCGCTTATTTGCTGTTATGTTCTCAATTTTAGTAACACCGATTTATGTTGCGGTATTAACTTATCACTATGAACTAATCCCAAAAGATTTACTAGGGATCTTAGTGACATCTAGACGTGAAATTCCTCTACCACCTATATTGGAAGCTATTTTTTTAGAACTTGCAATTGAACTATTAAGAGAGGCTGGAGCACGTCTACCAACAAAAGTCGGCCAGACAATCGGTATCGTGGGTGGAATCGTAATTGGAACAGCTTCAGTTGAAGCAGGTTTAACAAGTAATGTTTTATTAATATTCGTTGCGTTAGCTGCTTTAGCGTCATTTACAACCCCAGTTTACCAAATTGGTAATACAATTCGTTTATTACGTTTTCCATTCTTATTTCTGGCACACTTGTGGGGGTTATTAGGTATTTCGATTTGTTTCTGTTTCGTTTTAGGACATTTACTTCGATTAACATCGCTTGGACGACCTTTTTTGGAGCCTATTTATCCTCCGAGAATTAAGGACTTTACAGATGCATTTGTGAGATTACCTTGGTCATTACAATCGAAACGACCTGTGGTATCACAAACACAGGACACCATGAGATTTAACAAAATGAAGGCTAAGAGAAAGAAAACAGAATTAGATGAGTAGGGATGACCATGAGACATTTACAACGACAAGTGGATGACAATTATAAGGTTTCACCGTTTTTAGCCTTTTTTCTAATTAGCTCTATCCAGATTGGTGTGGGTGTATTAGGTTTTCAATCTTATATAGTCAAAATTGTCAAAAATGACTCATGGATTCCCGTTATTCTTGCAGGTCTAATCATTAACATATTAATTTGGGTAATTTATAAGATCTTGCAATATGGAGATGGCGATTTAATTACGATTCATTACGATGTTTTTGGTAAATGGATAGGCGGTTTTCTTAGCCTCATTTGGATCTTTTATTTTATTGGAATAGGCATCATTGTATTAAGATCTTTTGTTCAAGTGGTACAAGTTTGGATGTTCCCTGACATAAGTGTTCTTACCATAAGTATTGTATATTGTATCTTAATTTACTACATAGTATCGGGAGGATTTAGGGTGGTTGCAGGTATTTGTTTTTTAGGTATGGTCGTACCTGCATATTTAATCTTTACGATATTTTATATGTTTGAGTATAGTGACTTTAGAAACTTGTTACCTATATGGGATCACTCGCTCAAGGAAATGATATTGGCTACTAGAGAGATGACGTTTAGTTATATCGGGTTCGCAACTCTTTTAATTTTCTATCCTTATATCAAAGATGCAAAAAAGTCAAAAGTTTGGAGCCATGGCGGGAATATACTAACACTTCTGTTATACTTACTTCTTATCATCGTATCAATAGCTTATTTCACGACTGATCATTTAATTAAGCTATATTGGCCAACACTTACGATGTGGAAAAATGTTGAGATGCCTTTTGTTGAACGTTTCGAATATGTAGGTATTTCATCGTGGGGGTTAATTATACTACCTAACGTTTGTTTAGCATTTTGGGCAGCAAGCCGGGCTGTAAGACAACTCATTAGAATGAGTCAGCGTTATGCTTTAATAGCTATCCTCCTCATAACGCTTGGAGCTAGCTATTTATTGAAAACGCAAAAGCAAGTAGAGATTTTAACAACTTATTACTCTTACTTCAGCTTTTACTTATTGGTAGGATATTTACCCCTTTTATTAATAATAGTGTTCTTCAAGCTTGGAAGGAGAAAAAAGGGATGAAGCTAAAGTTTATAATATTGCTAACCATTATGTTGTTCTTATCTGGTTGCATTAATAAAAATATATTAGACAACATCAGAATCGTAACAGCTATTGGATTTGATACAGCTGATGGGGATAATTATGAAATAACAGCGGTTGTACCTAGATTCAATCCAGATAAGTCAACTTCTAGCGAAGCATATACCACTTTGGCTGACATATCACGTGATGCTCACCTTCAATTAAATATGAGTGACTCGAAGCCATTTGTAAGTGGTAAAATCGAAGTAATTCTTGCCAGTCAAGATTTAGCTAAGAATGGAATTATCAATTTATCAGATGGATTTTTGCGAGACCCTTCTGTTGGTTCAAGGGTATTTTTTGCTATATCTGAAATGCCCGCCAAAACAATTCTCCAAGGTCAGTATAGTAGTCAAGACAATGGTATGTTTATTTCTGATATGCTAACTCAAAATATGGAGGCTGGTCCATTACCTAAAACAAACCTACATTTATTTTTTAATCACTTTTACGATAAAGGTAGAGACCCATACCTACCCTTAATCACAATAAAGGATAATAGAATTTCAATATCCGGACTAGCACTGTTAAAAGATGATAAGATGATTGAAAAATTAGGAAGAAGTTACTTATTTGCATTTAAAACATTGAACCATCGAAAAACACGAGGCGACCAAGTTCAAATAACTTTAGATAATGGAGAAACCGCAGTTCTTTATAAGATTGATTCAAAACGAACTATAAATATATCTAAAATTAATGATTTACCTAATTTGAATTATGAAGTTGACATTAATTTAACTGTAAGAGAATATTCAGGTGTCGAATTGTTGCCACCTGTAGTTGAAGAGATCAGAAAGAAAGTTGAGGATAGATTTAAAAAAGACACTGAGGACATGGTTCGTCAGTTTCAAGAACTAGAAATTGACCCGCTAGGAATTGGGTCTCAAGTCCGAAGTCAAACACGAAATTGGGATAGCGAAAAATGGCATGATCAATATCCAAATATCGAGGTTACCATCACCCCAAATGTTACTATTTCTGAAACAGGTATAGCTGAGTAAGGATAACAAAGGAGCTCCATAATTAACCTTGGAGCTCCCAACTATTTAATGGCCATTTCGACTTTGTTTAAATAATTGATGACCAAAAACTGCGGCGCCAGCAATTAAAATGGATTGTATAAATGCTTCAAATGAAAAACCCAACATAATACTTGTTAAGATTATGCTAATAACCAATAATGATAACGGAATAAATCGACTAGGTATCACCTGTGATTGTTTGATGATTTTTCCTAAAACCATTAATACAGGCACAAGAATCAAAGCTTCATCCATTATAAAATTGAATAAGTCCATCACGTCCCCCCTCCCTCAAATTATAAGCTCAACATTAACCAATGCACCTAATACTACACAATATAATTAAATCCATATACTTATACCATTATTTTCACTGAGAGATTTAATATCATTAAACAAGGAAAAAAGTGTGTTTTACTTTTAATATCATTAATTATTAATTTTGTAAACTGAATATTCTATCATTTTTTGTGATTTTCTTAACATATCAAAAAAGACCTAGCCCATTTAGGCTAGACCTTATTAACTGATTTGAAACCCTATTTTCCCGAAGTTTTTCGTGTCTTTCAGATAGTTAAATGCTTCTTCAAATTGCTCAAGTTTAAATACACGATCTACTTCTGGCTTTATGTCATGTTGTTCTACAAACGCTAGCATTGATTTGAATTCCTCAGCACTACCCATTGTAGAGCCAAGTAGATTAAATTGACCATAAAAGAAATGCCTTATATCTACTTCGACAGTATCTTCAGTTGTTGCACCGAAAGTAACAATCGTACCACCCTTACGGATAATTTTAAGTGACTTATTAAACGTCGCTCGCCCTACACTTTCAACTAATAAATCAACTTTCTCACCTTTCAATTCTTCATTCCAATCAGAGTTTGTGTCAATCGCTACATCTGCACCTAGAGATTTGGCTTTGTCCAGCTTTTCCTGACTTCTAGACGTTACAATCACACGAGCCCCAATTGCTTTTGCAAATTTTAGTGCATAGGTTAGAACACCACTTCCAATACCAGGAAGCATGACTGTATCACCTTTTTTCACCTTACCTCTTGTAAATAGCACGCGATAAGCTGTTAAGGCTGCTAATGGTAATACTCCTGCTTCATCCCAGGAGAGATTCTGAGGCTTTGCTTCAATATGATCTTGATCCATCACAATATATTCAGCAAATGTACCATCATCAGGCAAGCCTAGAATTTCAAACCCTTCTGGTGGTGCCTCACTCAAGTGTTTCCAACCTAATCCAGGATTTATAACAACTTCATCTCCCACTTTCCAATTTTCTACACTTGAGCCTACTTCTTCAATGACTCCGGCACCATCTGAACCTAGTACTAAAGGATTTTCGCTAGTTCCATGTCTATAAGTCACCGCAATGTCTCGTCTATTCATGCCTGCAGACTTTAATTTGACTTTAACTTGTCCTTCAGATAATTTTGGATCTTCTATATCCGAGTATGATAGTCCTTCTAATCCTTCAATCTTTTGATGTACAACTGCTTTCATTTAACTTCCTCCTTTACTTTACTCTGCAAATGTTTTGAGAATATGTCTAACTTATCTAAGTCTGATATATCTTCTTCATACAATGGAATCTTGACTATTTCTTGGTTTTTAAACTCTTTATCCATTTGTATTAAATATTGTTTTTCAATTTGTCTTCGTTTCTCTAAGAAGGCCCCATCAGCAGTTTCAGGTAATACTTTATTAACAATTAATGTTCTAACATGTAAATGGTACTGATGTAATTGTTTAATAGCCTGTTTTGTTTCAAGAATTGGCAAACGTTCAGGAATTAACACAAAAATAAAGCCCGTCTTACCTTCATCAAGGATCACATCTCGTACAGCAGAGAACTTTTCCTTTCTCTTTTGTAAAATTTCATAAATTGGATCATCTACTGGTTCCCCATCATTTAGTAATTGAGTGTAGTTTTCATTGATTTTTTGCCGTTTCTGTAACATACCGTCTATCCATACACTCATTAACTCAGGTAATGATAATAATCTAATCGTATGACCTGTTGGAGCTGTATCAAAAATAATTTTATCAAAACTATCTTGTTCTTCTAAAATAATTGAAATTAATCGATCAAATAATGCGGCTTCTTCTGCTCCAGGCGATGCTGCAGCCAAGTCAATTTGACGATTGACTTCATCAACCAATTTCGTTTTAACTAGACCCTGTAAATTACTTTTCACTTGATCCATATATCGTTCCGTTTCTTTAGTTGAATTAATCTCAATCCCCCACAAATGATCATCTAATTGTGTTTTTTCATGTGTTAAAGGTTTGTGAAAAATATCTCCTAAATTATGAGCAGGGTCTGTTGAGACAACTAATGTCTTCAACCCTTCTTTAGCACAAGCTAGAGCTAGTGCCGCTGAAGAAGTAGATTTTCCAACTCCACCCTTACCTCCGACAAAAATAACTTTTTGGTTTACTAATTCATTCATGATAACACGTCCTTTTTAGCAGCAACGAATTCCATCTAGTGGTGACTTTTCCATCCCCATTCTTAAGTGCCAATCATGGAATTTCTCTATAATATGCGGATATAGTTCCAACGTATAATAAAATGCAGGGTTAGGGATTCCTAAGAGATCTGAATAAACTAAAAGTAAAAACAAATCATCCTCATCTCTTAACTCCCTAGCAATCTCTGTACGATGTGGAACACTTAACATTTCTTCATACAGTTCTATAAACCTTTTAAAAGACAGTTTCTTCATATCCATCAAGTTAAACACCCAATTCTGTTCGTACTTGTTTTACTATTTTATCAAAATCCTCAGTATCTTCTAAATAATAACCATTCACAAAGATTGTATTTAGCTTAATTTTAGTAAAGAAATGCTTTAACACAACTATTAATGAGATATAACCATTCCTGTATTGCTTTAACAAATAGGTAAAGATGCTTCCTGTATTTTTAGGGTCAACAAAATTGATTTCGATTTCTAATCCATAATAATCTTTCCAATCTCTATAACATTCACCAAACTTATTTCTATCTCCTTCTAAATGCTCAAATTCATTAGATAAGGTGATGATCCCGTCATCACTAACTCCTCCGCATCATCCAGAACCAATAGTTTTAGCTTGTCGTATGATTAAAACATCAATCAATTCAGTCACCCCCAAAGTTATGAAAAAGCCGCACTAATTAAAGTACGGCTCTGACAATTTAACCTACATCTTTAAGGTCGTTATTCTTCTTCTCATCTCTTAAAACTGATATGGACGTTAAAACAATCCAAATCGCGAAAACAAATACGATTGCACCTAAAATAAATAATAGCCAATCGGTACTTCCAGCCCAAGGTGCCCATTGTGTAAAGACTTGTAAATACATCGCGTATAAGGTCATAACCATTAAGAACGCCATTGGGATTAAAGCTGGTAAAATGTTACGTCCATTACGTCCTAAGTAAATGGCTAGTAATAGTAAACTAATACCTGCTAGTAACTGGTTCGATGTACCGAATAGAGGCCACAGTAAGTAACCACCTGAACCTAACCCGCGGCTATCTCCAGGTAATAGTACTAAGATTGTTGAAGATACAACTGCTAAAGTAGTTGCTGCATGTTTAGTGGTAATCGATTTAACTTTATACTCCATACCTAATTCAGCGATAATGTATCTCATTAGTCGAACTGAAGAGTCTAAAGTAGTTGCCGCAAAGCTTACAATAATTACAGCTACAATTGTGGCTGCAACAGATGCTGGAATACCTACACCTGAAGCTAAAACAGCAGCACCATCAACGAAGACATTTAAACCACCGCCAGCAGCATTGTAATCACTATAGAAACCTAAGAAGGCACTTTCTGAATCAAAGAACGTGACAACTGCAATAATCGCAATTAACGCAAGTAAGCCTTCTCCAATTGATCCTAAGTAACCGACAAAACGAACATCTTTTTCATTATTTAGCTGTTTTGAAGTCGTACCACTTGAAACTAATCCGTGGAAACCTGAAATCGCACCACAGGCTACTGTAATAAACAAGATTGGGAACCATGGAGTATCAGTCGCAGCAGCGTTAGTCATGGGTGCTGTTACTTCTGGTGACGTAATAAATAATCCTAGATATAGGATTAATAAACCTAAAATTAATTGATGAGAGTTAATAAAATCTCGAGGTTGTAATAGCTTCCAAACTGGTAAAGTCGAAGCTATGTAAACATAAACCATTAGAATTACAATCCAGATTAAGAATGCTAAACTTGTTGTATCAAGCCCTAAAGCTGTTGCACCTTCTCCTCCCAGATATTCTCTGACATCAATTTGTAAAGCTGGAACATAACTAGTTAAAATCGCTGTACCATACATAACAGCTAAAGCCGCAAGAGACGGTAACAACATACTCCCACTACGTTTGTAAACATGGTATCCAATCCAAATCGCTAATGGAATCTGAATAAATACCGGTAGAACACTTGAAGGGTTATTAATAAATAGATTGGCTATAACCCATGCAAATACCGCATTTACCATCAATACTAATAATAAAATAATAAATAAGAATAAGATTTTAGCACGTTGACCAATTAATTTATTTGCCAAAGTACCAACTGATTGTCCTTTATTTCTAACAGATAAAAATAAAGTACCTGAATCATGCACACCGGCTGCGAAAACGGTACCAAGAATTACCCATAAAAATGCTGGTAACCATCCCCAATAAACCGCGATTGCTGGTCCAACAATAGGAGCTGCACCGGCTACTGATGTGAAATGGTGTCCCCATAACACAAATTTATTTGTAGGGACAAAATCAACTCCATCTTTAAATTCATGAGCTGGAGTTTTGTAATTTGGATCAAGTTTGTACACTTTTTCTGCGATGTACTTCGAGTAGAAACGGTATCCTATGAAAAACACAATGAAACCAATTAGAGCTAAATAAATCCCACTCAAATCCATTACCTCCCCTTTTTTATATTTCATAAATGATTTTAACCTTAAGTTATCAGAATTTCAAGATAACTCAAACTAATTTGTTTTCTTCTAAATAATATTATATTTACTTACAAAAAATAACCTCGAATTAACGAGGTTATTTTTATAGTTTATTTTAGGAATCTATTAAATTTCACTTGACCTCTGGGTGGTAGTTGAACAAACCTCCATAAATCGTCTGTGTGAATGCTACCAATAATCGGATAACCTCCTGTAGTCTGCGCATCAGCCAAAAGTACTGTTGGATGTCCATTATTAGGGATTTGAATTGTTCCAAATGTGACGGCTTCCGAGATGATATCCTTATCTTCTTTCATCTTGATTTGGCTACATCCTTCTAGTTGCGTACCCATTCGATCTCCTTGTTTGACTATGAAAGGTTCATTATAAAACTCAGAAATACTCTTATCCTTAAACAAAGCTTCATGTGGACCTGGTATAACTCTCACTTCAACCGAAGACGTATAAGTTGGTATTTCTCTATAATCCAAACTTTTAGATTCACCCATATTCAGGGTGTCTTTAACCTTTATATGGTCTCCTTTTTTCAACCGTCTTCCGAAATGGGCTTTTTCATAGACAGATCTTGACCCCAAATAAATAGGTGAATCAATTCCGCCTACTATACCTAAATAAGTCACAACACCAGCTTTTGGGGCGGAACATTGAAGCTTTTGACCTTTTAATAGTTTAATAGGCTCCCACATGGCTACTGGTGTCCCGTCTATCTCTGGCTTTACATCTGCACCTGTTAAAGCAATCCATAGATCATCTTGTGCCTTAATCTCTACTCCTCCATAAAACATTTCAATCGTTGCTTCAGTTAAACTATTTCCTAGTAAATAATTAGCTTTTTCAAAGGCATAGGCATCCATTGCACCAGAGGTCGGAACCCCATAGGCTCGATAACCAAAACGCCCTTTATCTTGAATCGTTGTAAATAATCCGCTTTTAATCACTTCTAACATTTCTCTCATACCTTATTGAAAAGATTTGATTAATATACCTTGTTCTAATAAAGCTTTTCTAATCAAGCGTGCATGTTCAACTGCCTTATAAGAGTCACCGTGCAAGCAAATTGTATCCGCTTCGAGAGGAATCCATTTCCCCTCGTTAGACCATACTCTTCCTTCAGTCACAATATTTATAACTTGCTCTACAATCTCATGTTCAAGCTGTTTAACTGCATTAGACTCACTTCTAGACATTAGTAATCCTTCACTCGTATATGTCCGATCAGCAAAGGCTTCACGAATTGTCGTTAAACCAATAGCCTCTCCCGCTTCGACTAATAAACTATTACATAAACCATATAGTTTTATATTAGAGTTAAAATCATAGACAGCACTAGCTATTGCTTCCGCTACTCGTTCATCAACACTCGCCAAATTATATAAAGCACCGTGCGGCTTTACATGTTGAACGTCAACTCCTTCAACTTTTGCAAAACCGTGAAACGCACCCAGTTGATAAATCACTAAATCATAAATCTCACTTGGAGTTAAGTCTATTTTCCGCCTACCAAAACCTTGTAGATCTTGATAACCAGGATGAGCCCCGACTGCTACATTGTGTTGTTTTGCAAGCTTGATGACTTTACGAATGGTTGTGTAGTCCCCCGCATGGAAACCACAAGCAATATTGGCCGAACTAACAACCTTCAACAGCTCATCATCTTGTCCCAACCGATAGATTCCAAAACTCTCACCAAGGTCTGCATTTAAATCAATCTTCATCTGACAACCACTCCCATGTCGGTTCGTAGTTCTGCTCATTGTTATAATGCTCATATTTTTCTAAATTAATTGGTTCAAATTGCAGGTAATCTCCTATATTAACTAAGAAAGGCGTAGAACGATTCATATCAAATAACCTTACCGGTGAGTGACCAATAATATTCCATCCTCCAGGTGAATCAATCGGGTACATCCCTGTTTGTTGTCCAGCTATTCCAACACTTCCCGCATCCACTTTCTTTCGAGGGGAATCTAAACGAGGTGTAGCCAACTTTTCATCCAATCCACCAAGATAAGGAAATCCAGGTAAAAAACCAATCATGTATACTAAGTATGGTGTGGAAGAGTGTATTGTTATTACTTCATCAACCGTAATGTCATTAAGTTCTGCCACTCGCTCTAAGTCCTCACCATTATAATAAACAGGGATTTTTATAAGTTTTTTACGGGAACCTTTCGTTAATTCTAAGCGTTTTAACCTATCTATTAATAACGATTTAACTTGAGAAAAATGTATTTTCCCGGAATCAAAGTACACTGTGACATTCGTATATGTTGGAACAATGTCAATCATCCACGGAAAAGTCTCTCTCTGAAGTTTCTGATATAAAACCTTTACCCTAACATGGATTTCAGGGTCAATTTCATCACCAAAACTAACGGTTAAGCTTTCATTGTTTAACGGATAAATAGTTACATCCATACACAATTCCTCTCTATTCTCTTACTTTAATCGCTCCAATTGTACTTATTATTAGACTAATAATCAACGAAGATAAAAATACAAATATACTAGAAAAACCAATGAAATATTGTTCGTCTGTTTCTTGATATAAGACATCAAAACTTAGTGAAGCTGCATAAGTTAAACCAGCCAATGTCACTGAAATTATAAGACTATATTGTAAAATGCTTACCCACTTTTCTCTTGAGGATAACTTTCTAAAAGATCTTGAGAACATATATAAGACCAAAATCATGATACCTAATATGACCCATGCATAACTTTGTAAGTTTTCAAAGCCTTGAACTAATAAATCTGTGTACAAATGTGGTTCAGATCTTTGAAGTAGTGAGTACTTAAATTGTTCGTCATTAAACATCATACTTTTAAATTCAAATGTATTAAACAAGGATAAGTTCACTAAATAAATTGCTAATTGTACAATTAGCACCACACCTGTGACTAGTGCTGCACCTAGAATTAATTGATATGGTGACATGTCCTGAATACCTGTAACTATAAGCGTACTTAATATGATTATAGTTAATAATATCGTCATCAACGCTAAAGATGCTTTTTTGATAGATTTAGCGAAAGATGATTGATTTGTAAATCCTTTTTTAAAAGACAATACAATCAACATAATAATAAAGCTCATAATAAAACTCTTAATTAAAAGCCCCATTGAACCATATGCATAACTGGTTATTTGACTAACTGAACCATGATCCATTATATTTGATTGTCGAGAAAAAAGACTGATTAACCATATACTTAAACTATAAACGGTACTAAATGATATAGTATGAACAATCCAATCCTTCTCATCCGATACCTTTGCTCTAAATGCATATAGCATACTCACTAAAAATAATGAAAAACTGGCCATTAAGAAATAAAAAGCTAAACCCGGACGCATTGTAAATTCATGGAGCAGGCTTTGCTCTTCTCTAGCCTCAAATTCTTCTGAAATTGATACGTTCACTTTTCCTAAATGTCCAATCATCATAAGATCTATTGGTGAAAGTGCAGAATGCATCCTTGAAGGGCCACCTTGTTGATTCCACATTCCAGTCGCTTCAGCCTTTATATGGTTTAAATTGTCTATTAAATAACGATAACTTTGAAAGTGTTGTTGATTTTCCTCTACATCATAAATGTTTTGATTAGTATACTGACTTTTTTCTAATAGATTGATCGTTGCAGATGAGAAAACATATAAAAAAAGAATACATAAAATGACAAAAGGAACCGCTAGAATTAATGGCCTCTTAAAGGAACGAACTTTTATTTTTTTACTTTGGATAGGTAATGGCTTATCATATTCATGGTTACTAGACAATTTCTCAAAACTTTCTCCACACACATAACAATATTGTGCTTCATTCAATTGTTCAGTGCCACAATGGTGACACTGCATATAGTTTGTTAATTTAGTAGTTAACTTTAATAAGTTTGTTGGATTATGTAATGAATAGCCATCTTTCTGACAGTAATTAGCCTCATCTGGGTTTGGGCTCCCACACTTTGTACAATAAATCACCGGACTCCCTCCTGTTGATGAGCTAACTTTGTCCCGCATGCATAGCAAAATGCTGCCTGAGTGACGACCTCTATCCCGCATTGATTACAAGTTACAGGATCAACTTGACGCTCCTCTTTAACTTCTTTTCCACACTTAGCACAATAATGATCACTCTCATTTAGAGGATTACCGCAACTACATAAATGTCCTGTTTCATTCGACTCCTGATTTTGTAATTTAAAAATATCGTGATCTAATTCGATAATTTTTTGACCAATCTCATTAATTTCATCACTATAGATTTGGCCGATGCGATACTGATAATAGACGTATTGTCCTAATTCTGCTAGAAGTAATGATTTATTATTCCGTAGCCGTGATAGTTCTCTTTCTATGTATTCATTCATCGTCTCTCCCCCATTCATAGCTTTATTTTAACATACAAAATATTCAAATAAATAAGGCAATAATGAAACTCGTAATCTAAGTAATATTCAAATGGACTTCCTCTGGCTAGTTTTACAATTCTGTTAGATATTTCTGATTATCCTATAAGTGCTAACCATACCTATAATTTAGAAACAAAAAAAGGTGTAGAGCTATTTGCTCTACACCTTTAAATCAAGATTTAATTACCAAACATAATTGGACCGATACCCAGACCAAGATCTTTTCCATTGCTTTTGCCCTTACCTAGGCCTTTTCCATTACCTTTTCCTTTACCTTTGCCTTTATCTTTGCCTTTATCTTTACCTTTGCCTTTACCTTTACCTTTACCATTACCATTACCATCATCTTGTACAACGGTAATTTTACCTTCTGCTAGTTTAGTAGTTTTGTTACCAAAGTCGTCAGTTGCTGTCACTTGGATAACTGCACCATCAGCTTCTAGCCCCTTAGGAGCCGTCCAGTAGCCAATATAGTGGCCATCCTCAGTTTCTAGCATTGGTAATTCAGTTGCATTTTGAATTCCGAATGTTAAAGGCATTAAGATTGAGAATCTCGCATCTAAGCCAGACTCACTATCGAATTCTATGATGACTGTTTCACCCGCTTCAACTGTTTGGTCTTCAGTTGGGGTTAGGTTTTCAACCTCAGGAGCTGTGTAATCTGCTTCGACTTCAATCGTTTCAGAGCTAGAATTACCAGCTAAATCAAATGCTTTAACTTCGATCACGTTTTCTCCTTCTTCAAGGATAATACGCTTCGAGTAGTGACCATCTTCAACGTCAGCTGGTTGGCCATTAACTTCAACATAGTCTAAATGATCATCGCTAACTTGACCTTCAACTGTAACTGTTTCTCCATTAAGTTTATCACCATCACCTGGATTGTCGATTGATAATTCAGGCGCAGCTGTATCAAGAGTTACTGTTACAACATCAGATTCATTAGCTTGCTCGCCGTTGACAAGGTTAATAGCTTGAAGGTTATTGTCACCTTCTTCAAGTTGAACTGGTACACTAAATTGACCATCGTCACCAATTTCAACTTCAGCTACTTCCTCTCCATTGTTTTCTAACGAAACAGTGGTGGTAGGAGAAGCTGTACCTTCTACTGTAACCTCTGTGTCATTTGTAATCAATCCGCTAGAAGGATTTGTGATTTGAACATCTTCAACCGCGTAATCTACACGAGCTCTAATCATGTAGTTACCCTCATCAGCTGGAGATTGAGACCACGTACCACCAACAGATTGATAACTTCTTTCAGCATTTGGACTACTTTCGTCAGTAGCTAGGCCAGGTACATTAGGATTTGCTCCAGTTTGCACGTATACCATGTAGAAGTCGCCACTTACTTGAATATTGTATTCGCGTAAATCAACAACTGTCCACTCATCAAGGTCTCTTATTGCTTCAGCATCAATTGGACCTGCTAATTTCTCACCTGGTAAACCATCCGAACCACTAGCATCCCAAACTTCTACAGCAAAGTCTGTTCCGCCTGGGTTTGGCCAGTCAGTTCCGTGGAATTGGAAGACACCATCTGTTACGATTGCTTCCTCTTCACCTTCAGGTAGAGACATTTTCACAGCCCACTTGTTACCCGCATCATAGAATGCGCGGGCGTTTTCAGCTGTACCATCATCGTAACCAATTTCACCACCTGGGTAAGTGAACATCGGTTCTAATTCAATGTCAAGTTCTTGGTCACCATCTAAGTTAACTTCGAACTCGTCACCATGGAAACCTTGAGCATATACTTTAAGCGTGTAAGTTCCTTCATATGCTGTTAAATCATAGTTACCATTAGCGTCAGTTTGAACTGGATCCACATTTGCATCCTCTACTAATAGTAATGTAGCTCCTTCTACTGGATCACCAGAGTTAGCACTAGTGACTTGTCCAGATAGGGTTGCTTGTGGAAGTTCTTCTAAAACAAAGTTAGCTGTTTCAGTTTCGTCAGCCTCTAAATTTACAGATTGTTCTTCAGAAGCAAAACCATATGCCTCAGCTACAACTGTAAATTCACCAGCAGGATGGACAAATGAGAAGCTTCCATCAGCTGGGTTTGTGTTTACTGACTTACCACTCTCTAGAACAGAAACTTGTGCAGCAAGTGGTAGATTGCTAACTTCTTTATTTAACTCTAAAGAGTCCGAAGATGGTTGTTCCATTAATGGTTCAATTTTAGACGGATCAACTTCTGGAGCATCTTTCTTAGCCTTATCAATTAATGTTTTAGGCTGAATTGAAGCTTGGTTTCCTCCGATTGACGTATCTGTTAATGATACATCATCGATATACCAACCTTCTCTCGTAATGATACTATCTGAATCTAGGTTAAACGCAATGTATACACGCTCACCTGCATATTCAGATAAATCTAGTTCAACTGTATTCCATGCCTCATCATCACCAGTCAGTTGAAGCAATGACTCCCAGTTTTCCATATCTTGTGATATGAAAACATTACCGTAATCCCAACCTGACTCGATGTTGTACCAGCTTTCAAATTGAAGGAATGAATCGCCATCTGGTAAATCAATTGGAGGCATTAATAGGGTCGAGTTCTCACTATTATTGTAGTCACCACTTAAATTAGTGGCATACACATTCTCACCTGATACGGCTTCTCCTGGACCTGAAGTAGGCTCACCACGTTCCCAAGAGATATTATCTCCGTAAAGCTGCCAACCAATTGCAGGACCTTCAAAATCGGCAGAATAGCCAACAGTGATTCCTGAATCAATTGAAACGGTATACTCATCACTTACAACATCATTACCACCGAAGTCACTAACGGTAATCGTGTAAGTTAATTCACCTTCTAATACGTCTTCCCCTGGAATAGTTGCTTCATATACACCGGACTTAAAGTTACCATCCGCACGGATAGCTTCAACAGAGTTTTCATCGCCGTTTTCATTAACATAGTTAACTTCAACAGACGTAACACTTACATTGTCACTAGCTTGGATTGATAAGTCTAAGTCCATTTCAGAGAAAGCTTGTTCAGGTGCATCATGTTCGAAAGTCGGTGCTTCTTCATCTTCGCCATCCATTGTTACAGAACCTTCAATCGTGCCAAGGCCATCCATAACAGATGAGACGGCATTATAAGCATCAACTAAACCTGCACCAAAACCATTGTTTGGAGATTCTGGATAATCACCATTAGTTAATGGCGTTGCTGTTGACATTAAGATTTCTTCAAGATCATCAACAGACAAGCTAGCATTTGCTTCTAGTAATAATGCTGCCACACCAGAAACTGCTGGTCCTGACATTGATGTTCCGTTCCAACCGCCTTCATATCCATCACCTGGAACTGAAGAACGGATGTTTACACCTGGAGCAGAAATATCAGGCTTAATCTCATCATAAGGAGATGGACCTTCTAACGAGAAGCTTGCTAGGTTATTATCACTATCAGTCGCACCAGTTGCAAACGATTCAGGATAGTTTGCTGGTACAGCTACTGAACCTGGCCCACCAGGGTTTGTCAAAGTCGTATTACCTGCTGAGAACTCAGGGAAAATCTCTGCAGCTCTCCAAGCAATAACAACATCACGATACCATTCGTCTAAACCAGGTCCACCACCCCAAGAGTTATTGACAACATCTGGAGCTTTAGATACATCTCCACCTGGAGCTAATAGCCACTCACCACCGGCTAGAATATCAACATCGGAGCCACTACCGCCTGAATTAAATATCTTAACGCCAATAAATTGAGCACCTGGTGCTACCCCAACTTGGTTAGAGCCGTCTGGTTCACTACCAACCATTGTACCTGTTACATGTGTACCATGACCGTGATCATCATAAGCTTCTTCTTCACCATATACAGGATCATAGAAACTGTATGTGTGATCAACCTCATCCGTTGAAGCATCATATCCACGATACTTTTCTTTTAAAGCAGGGTGATCCCACTGAACACCTGTATCGAGGGCAGCCACTACAATACCTGTACCATCAATACCCATGTCCCATACACCTGGAGCATTAACTTGTTCTACGTTCCATTCTACATTAGCAATCTCGGACTCAACCTGTTTTGCGTCTGAATCAATCGTTACGTTGTGTAATTGTCTAGTTTCGTTAGGTAATAACTTTTCAACTTCGTTAAAAGAAGCCAACTTCTCAGCTACTTTTTTATTAGCTGTAACCGCAATTGCATTAACAATATGGTAAGAATGATAATTCTCCACCATTCCAGCTTCCATTGCTTCTTCTAAGAAATTTTTAACATTGGCTTGTGAAATATCTGCGGTTGCTTTTAACTCTGAGATAACAGCTGAACGTTGCTGTAGCTCTGCGTTAAAAGAACTGATTCCTTGTTTCTGTGCTTTGTTCTTAGCTTCTCTTGCTACCTTTTGTACATCAGCCTTTTCATTAAACTTAACTAAAAATGTGACTTTTTCTTCTGAGTCAAATTCTTCTGTTAGACGATTACTCATCTTCTGTTGCATCGTTTTGTTTGAGTCATTCATAGAAGTTGATACATTACCTGTTTCCGCAAATAACATGCTCGGCATTGCCATCGTCCACACTAAAGTTAGTGAAACGATGATCTTAACCCATCTAGACAATGAATTTCCTCCTCCCAATTTTAGAAAAAATTCTGCCAGATCTTGGTGTAATGCAACTTCCCCCCTTTCACCTTTATTTATCTAATGTAGAATCTTGATTGTTAGTGTTAATATTAAAGAAATGAGAACTAAAATATTGTCAGAAAATGTCGAATTTTACACCTAAAAATTATAAATGATTACTAAGTATTGGTTGTTGTTACTACTTTTAGTAAACTTGTCCTAACTGGCTTAGAACTAAGTAACTAAATCAACAACAAATGAATGATTATTCGGAAAAATTTGACTAAAATGAACTAGCCTTTTTATACTTAGTTTACATTTCTTAATCATTAATAAGTCTTAAAGGCTTCTTTACTTCCTTTTTATGTAAAATGACGGTCATAAAGTTGGTGTTAATATGCTTCTAAAAAGAATTGAAAAATCTAGGAATTATAAGAAACAAGAGTTCCCGTTTAATTTATCCCTGTTCATTGAGTTTGAAAATATTAACTTCCATTCGCCAATCACTTTAATAGTAGGAGAAAACGGAACCGGGAAATCTACATTATTAGAATTAATTGCCTATCATGCAGAGTTAATTCAGATTAACGGTGAACATATGGATCTTGATGACCGATTTAATAGCGTGAAAGAACTTACACCATATTTTAAATTGATATGGAACTACAAAAATAAAAGCGGTTTCTTCTTTCAAGCGGAAAGTCTCACATCTTTTATGGATGATATTAAACACCGAAGAGAAGATCTAGAGCGGGATTATAATGAAATTAAAAGACGGGATCCGAATAGCTTAGAAATCTTGCCTTATGCACGAAATTTGCATGATTTAAAACAACTATATGGAGATGGCTTGGAGACACAATCTCATGGGGAGAGTTTCCTATCTCTATTTCAAGCTAGATTTCGTCCTAATAGTTTATATGTATTAGACGAACCTGAATCACCATTATCACCAATCAAGCAGCTATCATTAATTTCTATGATTAAAGATGGCGGATGCAGGATGTCAATTTATTATTGCAACGCATTCACCTATGTTAATGGCTTTACCTGGGGCAGATATTTTTGAACTTCAAGGCGGCCAATTTCATTTAACTCATTATGATTAACTTGAACATGTTCAAATTACAAAACAATTTTTGGATAACCCAGAGAGGTTTTTAAGACATTTATAAGGGGGAATCTTTATGAAAAAAATATTATTAACTGGTTTTGAGCCATTTTTAGACTTCAAAACAAACCCAACGATGGAAGTGGCTAAATACTTAGATGGTAAAACAATTAATAACTATGAGGTCACGAGTCGAGTTTTTTCAGTCGATTTTAATCAAAGTGGTCGAGAAATGCTTAATGCGATTGAAGAGGAAAGTCCTGATGTCGTTGTAGCGTTAGGACTAGCAGGAAATCGGAGGCATATAACGCCTGAGAGAATCGCGATTAATTGTAATGATGGGCCTAAAGATAATAGAGGGTATAAACCAAATGGAGAGAAGGTTTTCGAGGATGGCCCTGATGCATATTTCTCAACACTACCGATTTACGAAATGGTTGATTCTATGAAACGGAATGGTTATCCCGCTTCAATTTCGAATAGTGCTGGTACTTACCTATGCAATAACGTTATGTATCACGCCTTACATCATGCTAAAACAAGCAACTTGAGTTATCGTGCTGGTTTTATTCATATTCCGCCTTCCTATGAAATGGCTATTAAACAACCACAATTAGCTAGCTGGTCGCAACATGACTTAAATATTGCAATTGAATATTGTTTACAGCAATTATAGAAAAATAAAAAATGCCACCATTACATTAAGATTAACTTTAAGTAATGGTTGGCATTCTATTTTTATGAAGCCTATAATCGATCTTCTTCATCACGTATAATTAAATCTTCGTCCGTCATTCCATCTAATAAATCTCTATGTCTATGTGCAATTCTACTTGAAGCATTCGCAGCAATACTTCCAACAATATCATCTAAAAATGTATGGCACTGTTCTCCTTCTTTCGTATCTAACCTCTCAATAACGCCTACTTTCTGTTTATCTAAATGACCATAAGTGGTTACTGCAATGCTTCCATAACCTAGTGCAGCTCCTAACGCTATCGTTTCATCCACTCCAAATAACCCTTCATCTTTAGCTATTAAGGATTGCAGTGGCTCTGAAAGCATACCTTTTTCTGCTAATACGTCTAGTTCTACTCCGACTAATATCGCATGTTGTATTTCCCTTTTTTCTAACACACGATCTACACTCTCTATACAATCGTCAATTGTTAAAGTTGAATGATAAGGCTCTTGCATTAAATAAACAACTTCAGCTATATCACGAATGGTTACTCCACGTTCAACTAAACGTTCACGTGCTGCCTTTTCAATATCTTTACTATTTATATGTGAGTAAACGGTCATAATCATTCCCCCTTATATTATTATATCACTGGACTTAGTGAAGTTTGAATAATTTATCTCATTATTCTGAATAAAGTAAGTGATGCCTTAACATTAGATATATACTTAAAATATGATAGAATTATTTTGAAAGTTCTTTACTCAACAAGCGATGTAGCATATGGAGGTTTTAATATTGGGTAGACAGGGTACGATGTTGGATAAGGAAATTGAAAGTGAATATCTTAATGAAACATTAGTCGTAAAAATTTATAAACCAGAGAACTTCTCACCTCTGTATAAGTATCACATTTGTATCATGCAAGATGGTGATGATTACTATCAGTTAGGTAGAGCAGCAACGTTCAGTGACCGATTACACAGTCAAGATGAAATTGAAAATACAATTTTCGCTGGCATTCATTATAAAGATCGTTATGATCGCTGGGATAAATATCATCCAGATGGCGAAAATAACGAAGCTTATATAAAATTTTTAGTCTTTGAAGTTGTACCTTTACTTGATAAGGAATTGCCAAGTTACCACGTAGGTTCAACTCGTGTATTAATGGGAAGCTCTCTTGGTGGTACCTTATCCTTAATGACTGCAATTAAATATCCAAATAATTTTGGTAAAGTCATTATGCAGTCACCTTACGTAGACGAAAAAGTTATTAAAGCAGTTGAGAATTCAGATGAAATATCAAATATGACCATATATCATACTATTGGCTTAGATGAATCTGAAGTCCCTACAACAAAAGGCGATCGAGATGATTTCTTAACTCCAAATCGTCAATTACACGAACATCTAAACAATAAAGTTTCAGATTATACTTACAAGGAACTAGAGGGTAAACACACTTGGAAGCAATGGCAAAAAGATCTACCAAATGCCATTAAGAAAATTTTTGGTAATTGAGTCTAATGATTGAGGAAAAATCTAACGTTTTTTTGTTATAATAAGAATTAGACTTTGTAGATACGCTGAGTTTTAAATATTAGGAGGGATTTAGATGTCAACATTAAATTACGGAATCGCAATATTTCCATCTAAAGAAATTCAAGATGTAGCTAACTCATACAGAAAAAGATATGACCCAAGATATAATAAAATTCCACCGCATATTACATTAAAGGAACGTTTTGAAGCGACAACAGATGAGATTAAAGATATAACTACCGAACTTGAAAAAATCGCGAGTGAAACAGACCCATTTGATATTGAAATTAAAAAAGTAAGTTCGTTTAGTCCAGTAACAAATACTGTATATTTAAAAGTAGAACCACATGATACACTATCAACATTAAATCAAAAGATGAATGAAGGTATTTTCTCAGAATCACAACAATTTGCGTTTGTTCCTCATATTACAATCAGCCAAGATCTATCAGAGGACGAGCACTCAGACGTGTATGGTAGTATGAGAATGTTAGAATTTGACTTACAAGACCATATTGACCGCTTCCAATTACTATACCAGTTAGAAGATGGGTCTTGGACAGTGTTTGAGACTTTTAAGTTAGGACGTTAAATTATGAATGTTGTACAAGTGAAAATTGAATCACAAATGAAAGATGCTTATCATGTTCGATCAGAAGTGTTTATAAACGAACAAAATGTTCCACCTGAAATCGAAGTTGACGAACATGAATCAGATGCCATTCATTTTGTAGGTTACTTAGAAGAAGAGCCGATTGCAGCTAGTCGTCTAAGAACAGTCGATGACTACTGTAAACTTGAGAGAATTTGTGTATTAAAAGAATACCGTGGAAAGCATTACGGCATTCAAATGATACAAGAGATGGAAAAATATTTAGCAGACCATCAAATTAATAAAGCAAAACTAAACGCACAAACTCACGCAGAACAATTTTATAAACGTTTAGGATACGAAACTATATCTGATGAATTTATGGATGCTGGTATACCACATGTAACAATGGTTAAAGAGCTAAGCTGACGGTACTATACCGTCAGTTTTTTTTATTTATAAGTATATTATTATTCGCCCTTGACCATAATGGATAGAAGAGTGTGCAATACTATTCAGGATGGTGAATCTAATGGATTTTGTAAGAATCCTAGTTGAGAGCTTAGCGGGATTTGCTGCACTTTTCGCTCTGACTAAAGTTCTAGGAAAGTCTCAAATCACACAAATTACGGCTTTTGATTTCATAGCTGCATTGGTCTTAGGGGAGCTAGTTGGCAATGGACTTTATGATCCTGAAGTTGGAATAACGCAAGTACTATTTGCTGTAACAATATGGGGAATCCTAATTTACGTAACAGAATGGCTTACACAAAAATATAGGCGAACACGTTCAGTATTAGAGGGAAGCCCAGCCATCGTGATAAGAAGAGGGCAAATACAACGAGATGTCATGAAGAAAAACAAACTAGATGTTAATCAATTAATGCATTTGCTTAGGGATAAAGACATTTTTTCTATTCAAGAAGTTGAATATGCAATTTTTGAAACGAATGGATCCATTAATGTACTTAAAAAATATATTCATCAAGCACCTACAAATGAATTTTTTAACGCAGCTCCTAAAGAAGTTGTATTACCCATTTCTATTATTACAGATGGAGAACTTATAAATGAAAATTTAAAAGAAATTGAATGGGACGAACAACAGGTACTCGATGAGATAAATAAACAAGGCTTAACAGTAAAAGAAGTAATGTATGCAGAATATAACAAAGAGGAAGGACTGTATGTGATGCCATACTAGCGTCCTTCCTCTTTATTTATCTTAAACATCCAGCGAAAATGCTGAATGTAGTGATTAACCTTACCCTGATTAATGAGCGCTGTAACATAGGCAGTCGTTGCTGTTCTATAAAGTAAGAATGGGCTTAATGTATCACTCTTTACACCCATTTCATTACAAATGCATGAAACCAGCTCCTCATGTGAAATAGCTTGTCTATCAGATATGATACAGTAAACTTTATGAAGTAATTTCTTATGATATTCTATATTTTTATCCAATGTCTTTATAAAATTTCTTTCAAATTTACCATGTCCCGGAATCGCACCATCTACTTGGACCTTTTTTAATTTTTCTAAACTAACCAAAGTTTGGTCAACACTAGTAATGTAAGGGATTTTATGTTTTTCTAATTCCGTTTGTCCAAAATAGCTATCTGCTGCATATAAAATATGATTAACCTTAATGGCCATTTGATGATAACTATGACCAGGGGTTGCGATTGTTTCAAACTCAAACCCATCTATTTTATGAAAACCTTCATCTACTTCAATATCTACTTCTACTGGTGGTCCTTCTAGAAACTTATTCCTCAGTTCATCTATTGGATCATTTCCTGAAAAAAGATAGGTAGGCTCTAAGACGGGGTTAGCTAAAATGGCTGACTCAAAAGTTGGGGCCAGAACCTTCACATCATAATGTTTAACGAGATATGATGCTCCACCATAGTGATCGGCGTGGGCATGCGTAATAAAAAGATGGGTTAAAGGTAGTTGGTGTTCATCTAATTGTCGAACAACCTTACGTATGGCAGAACGATCAATGGCAGCATCAATTAGCATGCCCTGATTACCATTTAGTACGTACCCTACATTCACTGAACTTATAAATACATAACATTGGTCATTTAGCTGCTTCATTTCCATCAATCATAACTCCTTAAATAAATATGTTATTAGATTGATTCGCTAAAATGTTGACCCTTTCCTGTTATTTCTGATAATTTATCTAAATTCGTTTCCGTATACTTTGATTGTTCCGATTGATAAAAATTAAGTTTTTGAACAGGCTTAATTTCAGTAAACTCATAATCATTCTTTTCACGCTTAATTTCTTGAAATTCTGCTCTAAAAACGCGTTCCAATGACAAGTTAGTTTTCTTAGCTCGAGAAATATGCCGGTTATGATATTGTCTATATTGATGAAAATCAACAGGCGCAATGTAACCCATAATTTCTCCTCCTTAATTATGCTTTACCCTCTTTTCTATTAAACTATTCGTTAAATTAATATAATATGTGACCGTCTTTACTCATTAAACCAGCTTTCAAACTCTTTTCCGAATTTTTCAAGGTTGCTAATGTCTTCTGATAGCTTTTTCTCCCAATCTATTAAATATTGATGCTCCTTCAATGATTTCTTCTCAGTAAGTTTACCGACTTCTAATAATATTTTCTCTAAATCATTCAACCATTTATTCATTTAAATCCCTCCTTATGTAAAGAAGAAAAGAACTCGTATGTTAAATACGAGTTCTTTACACCTTATTACATCCAAAAGAATGGTGGGCGACGATCTTGTTGATCATCGTCATGTTTCTCATCTTCTTGGTCCTCCACCATTTCTTCCATAACCGGTTCTTCTGCTACATGTTCGTCTGACATTTCCATCTCTTCGTGTCGACGACGTCGTGGTCCAAATAAAAAGTCACGATCACGTGTAGGACGTTCAAATACAACATTATCAGCTCTTACAACTAAATCATTCACACGAACTTCTTTTCTCTCATCTGCCATACCATTCACTCCCTCTCTTACAGAATTACGTTAATAGTATATTCAACCAAACCTGTTCAGCATGGTCGCTTGCCCCACAATATGGAATTTAATCAATTTAAGTTTTGAACAATTACAAGTGCCTATTCCTAAATACATATGGTATGCCTAAAGAAAAAATAAAAAAACCATCAATTGCCCACACCCATACATGGCATATGCATAGATTATTAACGTAAGTAGAGTCATACGACTAGAAAGGAGAATGACAATGTCTTGTAGAGGAAAAGAGCACAAAGACAACTGCGTAAGTGATATCCTACGTCAGATTGTTGATGCACAAAATGACATCGTCGAACACGAATGCGATATCAGCTGTAAGCAATCGATTGAAGATTTATTAGGGGATACAACTTCACCATCTGGTTTAGACACTGTTCCTGTTTTACTTTATTGCGAATGTAAAACATTTAAAGGATTTGGTGTCTTAAATGACCAACAACGTACGGTATTAGGAAGTTTCTACTTCCGAGTTAAGAAGGTTTATGATGATGATTGCGCAGTGTTAGAACTACTTCGCGACCCATCTGACTCAGATCGTAACCCTAAAGATCCAACACATCAGAAAACAGCTAATTTAAGAGCAACTGGAATTTGCATCAACGTTGACCTTAAATGTTTCTGCCACGTTACATGCTTACCTGCTGTTGACGCAATCAACTAATTTTAAATGTCAAAATAAAATGGAGCTACCCCAAAAAATGGGTACGCTCCATTTTGTTATTTTTTAATAAGAAAAGACGAGACAATTGTATGACTCGCCTTAAAAATACATTAGTATATATCTTTTAAAATCCTACAATTTGAATGTCTAATAAATCCTCTGTTTTAATAATACGTCGTCTTGGTAATTCAGTAACTATTAAACTAACTGTGTCATCTTTTCTTTCTTCAATGACCCCAGTGAATGTTCCCTGTTTAGTCATTACTTTACACTTTAATGCTGGTAGTGTTTCTTGCAAGTTAAGGATGTAATTAACCTTTTCATGAGTTGAGAGTGACTGGAATCTACTTCGACTCGATTCTTTAGCTGCTCTCACGTTATTCTTTTCCTTAGATTGTTGTTGCGCACTATAATAAAAGGACTGAGAGGATACCTCAGGTGAGGAATTTTGTTTCTGATCAATATATAGTAAAGGTGGTTTTGTACGACGATCTTCCATTTGACATACTCCTTTCATATGACTCTAACCCATATTATGCACAAACACCTATACCCGTGAGCATTAGGAAAGACAAATGAACGTGAAACGGACCAGAGTGTTGCTGAAATAGAATCAAGTGCTCGTTTATTGAGCCAGAGTGTCAATGAAAGGCATAAGTATGATAATAGTCTACTCCTCCTTGCCATTTAAAAAGATAAAAAAAGCCAACGGAATGATTTGTCCCATTGGCCTTAAAAGGCTTATTAATAACCTAAAATGTTATATCCTGAATCAACGTGGATGATTTCCCCTGTAACCCCTCTTGATAGATCACTCATTAAGAAGTAAGCAGCATCTCCAACCTCTTCTTTAGTGACTGGCTTACGTAAAGGTGAACGTTCTTCAATTTCTTTTAAGATCGCGTTGAAATCACCTACACCTTTTGCCGACACAGTACGAATTGGTCCAGCTGAAATTGCGTTAACACGCACACCATATTTACCAAGGTCATTTGCTAGATAGCGCATTGTTGCATCTAGACTTGCTTTAGCAACACCCATCACATTATAGTTTTCTACAACACGTTCGCCACCTAAGTAAGTTAGAGTTAGAATACTTCCGCCTTCAGTCATTAAGTCTTTAGCAGCACGAGAAACCGCCGCTAACGAAAACGCACTAATATCATGCGCTAAATGGAACCCATCACGAGAAGTATTTAAAAATTCTCCTTTTAGTTCTTCTCGTTTAGCAAAAGCAATACAATGAGCTAGTCCATGAATAACACCAACATCATTTTTAATATTCTCAAATGTATGGTCAATGGCTTCGTCAGATGTAACATCACATTCATAGAACAATGAATCATCACGATCTAATGAGTCAGCTAAATCTCGTACAGGTTTTTCAAAACGTTCATTAGCATAAGTGAAAACTAAACGAGCCCCTGCATTGTGTAGTGATTGAGCAATCCCCCAAGCAATACTACGTCTATTAGCAACACCCATGATGACATACGTACGACCTTCTAACGAAAAGTTCATTTATTCCGCCTCCTGATTTCACAATTATTTTTTATGATTAAATATTAGTACCTAGTACTATTTTATATAAAATATATGAAAAGCGCAATCTTAGTTTAACAATTTAATAATTGCCTAAATAAATATTTTTTATTAAATAAAAAAATACTCAATCGGGAGTGTCAAAAAGTTTGTGTAAATGACGACGTTCCATCTGTATTAAGTTAGCTGCATTATTTATATGATCGACCTTTAGGTCGTAATGGTGGCTTCTTCTTCAGTTGCCAACCCAGCAGCTTGTT